>DASSFT010000138.1:0-9059 GCA_035694045.1 Chitinophagaceae bacterium | reverse complement strand
ATCTGGACCATACCCTCAAAGTAGTCGCCCATACAACTGAACTCGCTTTGTTTTATCAACTGGATGAGGAAACACGGTTTATTGTAAAAACCGCTGCCTGGTTTCACGATATTGGTTATCTCTTGAAAGGACCAGAAGGGCATGAAGAGGCAGGTGTACGTATCATGGAAGAATTTATCCTGCCGCATAAAAATGCATCCGGGCTGAAGACGAGGATCGCGCAATGTATCTTAGCTACAAAAAGAATAACCTATCCTGTTTCGTTTCCGGAAAAAATTTTATGTGACGCCGATACTTATCATTTTGGCACTCCTGAATTTCGGGAAACAGACCTGCTTGTAAAAAAAGAAATTGAGTCACTGACCGGCTTCAAAACCGTTGAATGGACCAGGCATACAATAACAATGCTGGAAAAACACCAGTTTTACACCGGGTATTGTAAAGACAGGCTGGAAACAGGAAAAGCGGAAAACCTTGCCTGGCTGCGATCCTTATTATAACTATTGAATGTTTCTTTACATTTCGTTATGAAGCTACTTGTAATAGAGGATGAACGGGATCTGTCGGAAAGCATTTGTACCTACCTGGGACAAGAACAGTTCATCTGTGAAACAGCTTACGACTATGATGCCGCTATGGAAAAGATCCATCTGAATGAATATGCATGCATCATCCTGGACATAATGTTGCCAAAGGGGAGCGGCATTGATTTGCTGGCTAACCTGAAAGAGGAAGGTAAATCCGAAGGTGTGCTCATCATCAGCGCAAAAAATTCACTGGAAGATAAAATTAGCGGGTTGAAACTGGGAGCGGATGATTACCTGGCCAAACCTTTTCACCTGGCTGAACTGGGTGCGAGGGTTGCCGCCATTATCCGTCGCAAGTCCTTTGACGGCAAAACACGTATCACTATCGATAACCTCGTACTTGATATATCAGAAAGATCATTAAAATCAGTGGCCGGGCAGGTGATCTCCTTGACGAGGAAAGAATATGACCTGCTGTTGTATTTTATAAGCAATAAAAACCGGGTTGTCACCAAGGAAGCAATAGTAGAACATTTGTGGGGTGATGATATTGATATGGCCGACAGCTATGATTTTGTCTATTCCCATATAAAAAACCTGCGTAAAAAACTTACCCAGGCAGGATGCCCTGATTATATAAAAGCTGTTTATGGAATGGGATATAAGTTTGTTATCGGCAGTTAACCTGAGTTCATGAAACTATTTACACGATATAACCGGGTCAATCTTGCGCTGACAGCCATCTTGCTGGTGCTTTCCGCAGCGGCCTATTACCTGGTCATCAATCGTATTCTTATTCACGAGCTGGATGAGGAACTGGATGACTACAAACAAAAGATAGAAACTTATGCAAACAACACGGGAGGCCTTCCGGAGAAAGGAGTGATGGAGGACCTGGTGGTGAAATATGAAACCGGTCAACCATCTGTTCCGCTCCATTACCTCACGACCAGGGAATATGATTCGGATGAACATAAAATGGAGAAATTCCGTCAACTGGTTTATTCGCAAAAAGCAGGCAGTAATCTATACAGGGTTACCATTGCCAAGCCGCTGGAAGGATTTCGCCTGCTGGCAAAAACAATTGTCTACAGTACGCTGGGGATTTTAGCTATCATCATCCTGGTTTCACTGGTAGTAAATCATTTTCTCTTAAAACGGCTGTGGCGTCCCTTTTATGATTCAATACATACCGTCAGGAATTTCCGATTGCATGGAAAAAATCCACCCAGATTTCCCGGGACGAAGATTGAAGAATTCGATTTCATGAACCAGAGTCTCGACAGTATGCTCAACAATGCCCGGACAGATTATCACTCGTTGAAAGAGTTTACCGAAAACGCGTCCCATGAAATACAAACACCGTTGGCCATCATCCGTTCCCGGCTTGATCTTTTGATACAGGAAGAATCATTGTCTGAAAAGCAGGGAAAGATACTTGATAGTGCTTATGCTGCGATCAGGCGCATCTCCAAACTTAACCAGTCGCTGCTACTGCTTGCCAAGATCGAAAACAACCAGTTTGCAGGAGCAGAAGTAATTGATGTAAAAAAAGAACTGGACGAAAAAATCGGGCAGTTCCAGGAGTTGTGGCAGGATAATCACATTGAGATCACGGCCAACCTGAAACCCAGTCATATCACAGCCAATCGTGAGCTTGTCGACATCCTGCTGAATAATTTATTGGGAAATGCAGTCGTGCATAACAGGCAGGATGGAACGGTGACCATTGACCTGGCACCCGGCCGTCTTACCATCAGGAACACTGCCGTTGCGGGGGAATTGGATAAGAGCAGGCTTTTCCGGCGTTTTTACAAAGCCGAACAACATACTCATCATAACGGGCTGGGACTTTCCATAGTGAAGCAAATATGCGAGCATGCCGGTATCAGGATTAGTTATCACTTTGAAAAAGGATTACATGTTTTTTCCCTTGAATGGCCTCAACCCACTTCAACATGAAACGGGCCGGTTTCTATAGAATTTCTTCAGAATTGAGGGTTAGCTTGCTGAACCATAAACAGTATTATCTAAAATATAAATTCAATAAAAATGAAAGCAATTGTAGTTATCTCGTTGCTGGTTGTGATTTTTGCCACATCCGCCTGCGCGCAGAAGCTGAAGGTGCCTGAGGCTGTTTCCAAAGCATTCACTGCAAAATTCCCCGGGGCAACTGATATCAAATGGGGTAAGGAGAGCGCAAAAGAATATGAAGCAGAGTTCAAACTCAACAATTCAGCCGTATCAGCCAATTTTGGGTTGGATGGAAGCTGGAAAGAAACCGAAACAACCATAAAAGCCGCAGACCTGCCAACCCCGGTTGTGAATGCAATAAAAGCAAAATACCCGGCCGGTGTTATCACTCTCGCAGAAAAAGTTGAAAAACCGGATAAGACTTATTATGAAACCGTCGTCCAATCCAACGGAAAGAAGAAAGAAGTGGAAATAAGTGCTGATGGTAAGATCCTGTAAGTCTCGATTGTAGTCTGCCGTGAACCTGCTTAAGTTTTTTAGATGATGAGAAAATCAGTCTTTGCAACAACGTTCTTAATCTTTAGCCTTTTCCTGAATGCCCAGCAATCATCCCCTGGTGCGGGGGTCGCAGATAAACACTCAGTCATTGGGATCCTGGCCGATAAGATTTCAGGGCAACCTATTGAATTTGGTACGGTACAGTTGCTAAACCCTAAAGACAGTGCCATGATAAGATCAACGGTTACTGATCATAAGGGGAGATTCACCCTGGATAATATTTCAAACGGTGATTATATTCTCCGGTGCAGCTTTATTGGTTATACAAAGACGATAATGACAGTGACAGTAGACCAAAAAAAGGAGAATGTGGGGACAGTTGAGATCGCCATACTATCAAAGGATATTGGCGAAGTAACAGTAACCTCGCGCAAATCCCTGTTGAATACATCTATTGACAGGAAGGTTTACAATGTCACCCAGGATTTGATGGCACAGAGCGGTGCGGCCAGTGATATATTAAAAAATATTCCGTCAGTGGAGGTAGATATTGACGGCCAGGTCAGCCTGCGAGGTTCAACCGATGTAATGATACTGATCAATGGAAGGCCTTCCCCGCTGATGGGAAGGTCGCGGGCAGAAGTATTGCAACAACTACCGGCTAATTCCATTGAGCGGATCGAAGTTATTACAAACCCATCGGCAAGATATAAACCCGATGGAACCTCCGGCATTATTAATATCGTGCTGAAAAAAAATACAAAGGGTGGCTGGAACGGATCGTTGGTTGCTAACGCCGGCAATAATGACCGTTATAATGGTGGCGTAACTCTGAACTATAAGCCAGGCAAGCTGAATATTTTCGGCAACTATAATATCCGCCGGGACAAACGCGTCCGGCTGAGCAAAATCAACCGGGAATATCTTGACCCTTCGGGTAACACGACGAGCTATTATACCGAGGACTTGAAATCGCCGGCAAGGCCCCTTTCACATATTGTTACCCTTGGAATGGACTATGAATTCAATGGACATAATTCAGCCGGGATTTCGGGTAATTATCATTATCGAGACCAGGTAAAACACGATGTGTTACAAAAGTTTTATTATGACGGGAATCATCTTGTCACACTTAACTATAACCGCCTGAGGTACGATCCCGAGTTTGAAAAGGAAAAAGACGTCACGGCTTACTGGCAGCACAATTTTCCCAAAGAAGACCATGAGTTACGGGTAGAGTTAAATGTATCGGCCTCCGATGAAGTAGAAGACAATCACTATACAAACGTATATTATTTTCCTGCCTCACCTCCGTCTTTTGACAATACGCTGATTCAGCAGGGCGACCACCAACAGCAGCTTACTATTGACTATGCAAATCCTTTGTCGGAGGATTCAAAACTGGAAGCGGGCTATAGCGGGTCGTTCAACCAGATAGACATGAATTTTTACGGGGAATATTATGATACCACCCAAAAAAAGTTCATTGCCGATATTGTTAAATCCAACCGGTTCAGGTATACCGAAGCGATACACGCTGCCTACGCCACTTATCAGCATAGCTTCGGTGCGTTTGGTTATTCGGCCGGCTTAAGACTGGAACAGGCTTTTATCAATGGCAACCTGGTCACAAAAGACTCTGCTATCGAAAACAGCTATTTTAAGATTTACCCCACGCTTCATCTTTCTTATAAATTAAAGAAAGGAGAGTTACAGCTGAATTACAGCAAAAGAGTTCACCGGCCTGAAGGCGACGAACTGAACCCTTTCCCTGAATACCAGGACCCTTACAATTTGAGAGCAGGTAATCCCAAGCTGTTGCCCGAGATTATTCATTCTGTAGAAATGGGATACAAATGGCAGAACAGTAAATTTTCCTTTGTGCCCAGCATCTATTACCGGTATAAGCAGAACGGCTTTACTTCTGTGATCATTCCGCTAAATGACTCTGTATTGCTTACGACGATGCAGAATTTGTCGAATGACAGGTCAACGGGTCTTGAATTAATATTTTCAGCCAAGGCGGGAAAATTTTTAACCGCCAATCTGAGTGCCAACCTTTTTTATAACCAGATCGATGCTTCGCCGCTAGGCTATATCAATAAGAAATCGATCGTTTCGATGAATACGAATTTTAATTCGACCGCAACATTGACCAAAACGATGCTGATGCAGGTCAGCTGCACATATCGTTCAGCCAGGCTGACTCCGCAGGGGAAGCAGTATGGCAATTTTGTCCTGAATGCAGGACTACGGCAGGACCTGTTCAAGAAAAAATTTTCTGTGACGCTTACCGCATCTGACATTCTGAACAGTTTGAAGCAAAAGACAGAATTGAACACGGGATATTTGAAACAGGTTGCCGTCAGTACCCGGGATGCCCGTATAATTTATTTGGGTATAAGTTACCGGTTCGGGAAAGTGATCAAGAAGCAAAATGAAGAAAAATTACAATTCGATAATAACCTGTGATCAGGGACGATATTTTTTCATCCACTTAAAAAATTAGCTATGAAGAAGTCAATTGTTTTGCTACTTATCTTAACCCTGGCCGGTATAATTAATTTGCAGGCTCAAAAAAAAGATTTTCACGTCATCCGCACATTTCATATCGCCAGCGGTGGCGGTTGGGATTACCTCGCGGTAGGGCCCGGCAACAACCGGTTATATGTTTCGCATGGCGCACAGGTAAACATACTTGATAAAACCAACGGGGATTCCATTGGTGTGATAGAAAACACCACCGGCGTACATGGGATCGCTTTTGACAAAGCCAATAAAAAAGGTTTTACAAGCAATGGCCGGTTAAACAACGTGACTGTATTTGATCTCGAAACGAATAAAATGGTCACCCAGATCGCTACCGGCGAGAATCCAGACGCCATTTTGTATGAAACTTACTCAAAAAAGATCGTTACTTGCAATGGGCGCGGCAAAGATCTTTCTGTGATAGATCCGGTCAGCTACAAGGTGGTAGCAACCATTCCGGTTGGTGGCAAGCCAGAAACGGCTGTATCAAATGGCATGGGAAAGCTGTTTGTGAACATCGAGGATAAGAACGAGATTGCTGTAATAGATATGGAAACATTTACTGTCAGCGCTCACTGGCCGATCGGTCCCGGCGAAGAGCCAACAGGATTAGTGCTGGATAAAAAAACAAACAGGCTGTTTGCCGGTTGCGGCAATAAATTCCTCATTGTGGTAAATGCGGCGACGGGAGCCGTTGTCAAAAGCCTGCCCATAGGCGACGGATGTGATGGCGTAGGATTTGATGCTACCACAAAAAACATTTTTACATCTAACGGGGAGGGAACGATGTCAGTATTTCATGAAAAATCCGCTGACCAGGTAGAATCGATAGCTACTGTGACCACTAAACGGGGCGCAAGAACAATTACCGTGGACGAACAAACCCACCTGATCTATCTACCTACTGCTGATTTTGAACAACAAGCCAACCCCGGGCAGGGCAGACCGAAAATGATACCGGGTACGTTCCAGGTGCTCGTTTTCGGTCAATAAGTGACCTTGTTGATCTAAAGCGCATTAATGAAACGACAATTTATCTTATTGGCGGGTATTCTGATCAGCTTTTACCTGCAAGCGCAAAAGAACAGCCTGGATTATTTTGTCAACCATGCTATTGCCAATAGTCCCTTGCTGAAGGATTACAGTAGCCAGGTCTTATCTTTCAGGCTCGACAGCCAGATCCTTCGTGCGACATTGAAACCGCAGGTCAATGGTATCAGTACCAATAGCTACGCCCCGATAATCAATGGCTGGGGATATGACGAAGCAATTACCAACGGCCAGCAGGTATCTGCCCTGATACAGGTCAGCAAGTCTTTTTTAAGCAGTAAAAGCATTGCTTCGCAGATCGCAAGCCTGCAGGTACAAAGCCAGGCGATAGCCAATACCATGAAGATCTCGGAACAGGATGTGATAAAGTCGATCACTGATCAATATATCACCACTTATGGCGAACAATTGCAGCTCGATTACAACCGCGAGATCAATGAGCTGCTGAGGAAAGAAGACAGCCTGCTGAAGATACTTACTCAAAATAATGTCTACCGGCAAACCGACTATCTCTCTTTCACAGTCACTGTGCAACAGCAATTGCTGACCACCTCGCAACTGGAAGTACAATATAATTTCGACTATGCGGCCCTGAATTACCTCGCGGGCATTGTGGATACGGCTTCAACCCGGCTGGAAGACCCACAGTTGAGCTCAAAAGCCTTCGGAGACTATACCACTTCGGTTTTTTACAGGCAATTTGTACTGGATAGTCTCAAGCTTGCTAATGACCGCATGCTTATCGAACTTACTTACAGGCCAAAGATCAGCGCTTATGCCGACGGCGGTTATAATTCAACCCTGGTGTATAAGGCGTATAAAAATGTCGGTACAAGCATCGGGCTTACATTAAATATTCCCATTTATGATGGTAGGCAAAAAAAATTGCAATATGCCAAGATAGATATCCAGGAAAGGACACGTACCTATAAACGCGACTTTTTTATGCAGCAGCGGAGCCAGCAAATTATGCAGCTGACGCAACAGCTAAATGCCACCAACAGGTTGATCGACCAAATCAACAAACAGATCAGGTACACGGAAACGTTGATCACGGTAAACGAAAAGCTGCTCGCTACCGGCGATATCCGGTTGACCGATTTTATCCTTTCCCTGAACAACTATTTTACCGCAAGGAACCTGGTGACACAGAATAATATCAGCCGGTTGAAAATTATCAATCAACTTAATTACTGGAGCCGATAAACTGGTCTTTATGAAAAAGCTCTGCCTTTATTTTTTGACGTATTGCATGATTGCCTCTTCCTGTCATTCAAAGACCGAAGAGCAAACAACAGAAGAAGAAACAGAAACCGTCACTCCCGTCACGGTGGCTACTATAAGCACAGAGCCGATGGCTGAATATATCGAACTGAACGCAACCTCGACGTTTCTGCAGCAGGCTGTAGTAAAAGCCAGCAGCAACGGGTATGTCACATCGGTCAATGCGCAAAAAGGAAGAATAGTTTCTCCCGGCCAGGTCATTTTCGTGCTGAAAACCAAGGAAGCAATGACGTTGGGTAATACGATCAACCTGCTTGACAGTTCATTTAAATTTTCAGGAATCATCAATATAAAGACGGCAACGGGTGGCTATGTTTCCGATCTCAGCCACCAGAAAGGCGACTATGTCCAGGAAGGTGAACAGCTCGCGACGATTAGCGATCTAAACAGTTTTGTGTTTGTGCTGAATATGCCTTATGAACTGCGTCCCTACGTACTGGGCAAAGGAACAGTTGACCTGATGCTACCCGATGGTAACACAATGAAAGCCCATATCTCGTCCGTTACACCCGTTGTAGATTCAATTTCGCAGACTCAAAATGTATTGCTTACAGTGGGCGAAAGAAATCTCCCGGTGAATCTGGTGGGTAAAGTGCGGGTAGCAAAGAACCTGAAAACAGCAGCGATATCGTTGCCCAAGCAGGCGGTGCTGGCAGATGAAACGCAATCCAATTTTTGGGTAATGAAGCTGATCGATGATTCTACCGCCGTAAAAGTGCCCGTGGAAAAAGGAATGGAAGCGAAAGACAAGGTTGAAATAGTAAAGCCTGCTTTTTCAAATACCGACAGGTTCCTGGTGACTGGGAACTTTGGCCTGGGCGATACTGCGAAAGTCAGGATTGTAAAGGAATAAAGTAATACCGTTGAATAAGTTTTTTATATCTCACAAAAACCCGTTAGCCGTCCTGCTGGCATTGATCATCATTGGCGGAGTCTATGTCTACGGCAAATTGCAAACTTCTTTGTTCCCGGAGATCACGTTCCCCAAGATCAAGATCATTGCGGATGCGGGGCTGCAGCCCGTAGATAAAATGATGATCACCGTGACAAAGCCGCTGGAAGCTGCTATCAAACAGGTCCCCGATCTGCAATTGATCCGAAGTACTACCAGCCGCGGCAGTTGCGAAATATCGGCCTTCATGAACTGGAACAGTGATATTGATGTCAACCAGCAGCATATTGAATCAAAGATCAGCG
>DASSFT010000137.1:0-12022 GCA_035694045.1 Chitinophagaceae bacterium | reverse complement strand
GATAATTCCCCTGGTTGGAGCGATTGCTGCCGGCAACTGCGTGGTATTGAAAGCAAGCGAATTTGCTTCCGCTACCGACGAGGTGATGAAAATGATCATCGAAGAAGTTTTTCCCAGGGAATACATACTATATGTGCAGGGCGATGGAGCCGCTGTGATACCCCCGATGATGAATAGTTTTCGTTTCGACCATGTCTTTTTTACCGGCAGTACAGCAGTGGGACGATCCATTTATAAAATGGCGGCAGAAAAGCTCATACCTGTAACCCTTGAATTGGGCGGCAAAAGTCCCTGCATCGTAGAGAGCGATGCCGATATAAAAGTTGCAGCCCGGAGAATTTCCCTCACAAAATTTTCCAACGCAGGCCAGATGTGCGTGGCGCCGGATTATATACTGGTGCATGAATCAAAAAAAGACGAGTTACTCCAGGCAATGCAGCACAACCTGAAGCAATTCTATGGTGAAAAGCCGGAGGAGAACTATAACTATGGAAAGATCATCAATGAAAAACAATTCGACAGGCTGGCAAACTATTTATCACAGGGCACTATCGCGCACGGTGGACGGATCGACAGGCAAAAACTATTTATCGAACCCACCATACTCACCAATGTGCCCGCTAGTGCGCCCGTGATGCATGAGGAGATATTTGGACCTATTTTGCCGGTTACATCTTTCAATTCTGCTGAAGAGGCCAGGGCGATCATCAACAAGAACCCGGACCCTCTCGCTTTTTATGTGTTTACTTCAAGCAGGAAAAAAGAAAAAGAGTGGCTGGAGTCAACGGCATTTGGTGGCGGCTGTGTCAATAATGCAAGCTGGCAGTTCACCAATCACCATTTGCCTTTTGGTGGCCGGGGAAATAGCGGGATCGGCCAATATCACGGCAAGTATTCCTTTGAAACTTTCAGCCACCGGAAATCGGTATTGAAAACGCCCACATGGTTTGACCCAAAAATTAAATATCCGCCATTGAAAGGAAGGTTGAAGCTGTTTAAGTGGGTGATAAGGTGAGTGGTGTCCCGATAGCTATCGGGAGGTGAGTGGTGAGTAGTGAGTAGTAAGTTTTAAAATGGGAAGTAGATAATTTTCAAATGACGAGAAAATCAATTTATAGAAAACTAAAAAAGGTCCTGGTTGTTCTGATAATATTGATTGCCGCATTTGCGGTATATGTTGAAATTGTAAACAGAAAATCAAAAAATATGACCTACCGGCAGAAAGTATTGAAAGCGATCTATCCTGCCTGGATGTGGTACAATCGTGTTACTGGAAAGAAGACAAAGGTCATCACCAACGATAAAACCCCCGTGCACACCCAATCATTGTATGATCTCTCTGTACGCTTGAACAACGGGCAAACGATAAAACTGGATTCGCTGAAAGGAAAGAAGATATTGATCGTTAATACCGCCAGCAACTGCGGATATACCAATCAATACAAAGACCTGGAAGGTCTGTATGAAAAATACAGGGATAAGGTAGTTATTATCGGATTTCCTGCCAATGATTTTAAAGAACAGGAAAAAGGTACCGACGAACAAATAGCTGAGTTTTGCAAACTCAACTATGGTATCAGTTTTCCGCTGGCAAAAAAGAGTACGGTGATCCCGGGCCCAAAGCAAAATGAAGTCTTTAAATGGCTGACTGATAAAACAAAAAACGGGTGGAATGAGCAATCGCCTTCCTGGAATTTTTCAAAATACCTGGTGGATGAAAAAGGTGAACTGGTAAAATATTTTGACCCGGCCATTTCTCCTTTGAGTGATGAAGTGATAAATGCCATCGAAAAATAGGATGTTTTAAATCTTTTTTTATGAGCTATGAAAATATCGTCGGGATAATTGGCGTAGGCCTGATACTGCTGGCCTTCTTTCTAAATACCGCTAAATTCATTCCCAACAATGGCAAGACGTATTATGTCATGAATATTTTCGGGGCGGCCCTGGCCTGCTACGCTTCCTACCTGATAGCTTATCTACCCTTTGTTATTTTAGAAGGTGTTTGGACAATTGTATCAATCTATGGCCTGATGAAAGCGATGAATGTTAGGGTGAGCTAAGATCAATAGGCATCGAAATAAGGCCACAGAGAGCCGCTGAGGAGACGCGGAGGACCACAGAGCTTATGTCATCCAATCCCATCTCTGTGGCTCTCTGCGTATTCTTTGTGGTCGTCTGTGAGCTAAATGCCTAATAGGTCACAGATGTAACTAATCGATCACTCCCATTTTTTTCAGTAGAAAAGAAGCATTCAATTTTGTGCAGATACCTTCCTTCAGTTTATAGTCAAATACAAGTTCCCCATTGACAATTTCCGATTCGAAACATTTATTGCCCATATAATCGGGGTAATGAGACGACAACTCACCAATGGTAAGATCATGCGTCGCAATGATCCCCGTGGCATGAAGGCCCACCAGTTTGCGGATAAGCCCGACGGTGCCGCTATGTTTATCATTACTATTGGTACCCCGGAGGATCTCATCGAGCATAACAAACGTTTTGTTTCCCCGCTCCAGGTGCTGAATGATCTCCCGTAATTTTTTCAGCTCGGCATAAAAAAAAGATTCGCTATCCTGTAATGAGTCGGTGATCCGCATGCTCACATAGAGATCATATGGGTATAGAGAAAAGTTTTTCGCACAAACAACGGAGCCGGCTTTTGCCAGTACAATATTGACACCGAGTGTGCGCAGGAACGTACTTTTGCCGGACATGTTTGAGCCCGTCAATACAATGAATTTTTGCTGTTGAAAAGAAATGCTGTTGCTGACGGTTTTTTCTTTGCGTATCAGCGGGTGGGCCATTTCTACAGCATCTATTGTTTCCTGTTTTGCAATAACCGGGTAACAGTATCCCGGGTTATTGAATGCAAGATTGGCAAAGGAATTAAGCGATTCGAATTCCCCAATAGTTTGCAGCCAGTTCATTACCCGGGTATCATTTCTTTTTTTCCATTTATCTAATGCAAAAAGTATATGAATATGAAAAAGGGAAAGCCCGTTAAGGATAGCGCTCATGACGGGATTGATAATAAAATCCAGGTATTTAAATAGTGTACCAAGTTGCTTAATGTTCCTCGCCGCAGAAAAATTGCCGGGCGATAACCTGCTTTGAAGATTGCGTAACAAAGAAGCCTGGAAATCCTGTCCCTCAATTTCCTTCAATTGCTTTTCAAATTGATCCAGTACTTTGCTAACCGACGTGGACAATGATACTTGTTTCATTATCCCCTTCAAAAAAGCCGCCGTTACCAGGAAATTCAGGATAAACAGCCCGGAAAAAACATTCAGAAAGATGTTGCTGTCAGTGGAAAAATAAAGGATTAACGAGACAAGGAGGGCCAATGGAAAAAGCAACAGCAGGTAATAGTATAGAGGATTTGTAAAAATGACTGGAAGCTTTAGCCAGGCTTTCAGTTTGTCCATATCGTTTTGCTCAATTACATGCAAACTCCCCGAAGCCTGTATATGCTGGCGGAATCCGATCCTGTCTGTTAATTCCCTGATGCTTTCCTGCCGTTCATTTATGACAGTTGTATCCGCATTGATCAGGGATTTTGCCAGGTTTTCTTTTCCAAATGATGTAGTCGTGCGGTTGAGGAATGCATACAGCGAGCCCCTGCCAAATATGTCAAGGTCATACGAATAGGCATGATGTGTATCGACAAACTCTTCTCCCTCGTCGTAGGGCAGTGGTTGTCCTTCAAGGAAGGCTAATTCGGTCGTATTAATCTCGATAAGCTTTTGGGTAAAGTTGGCGTGATCTTTTGTTCGTTGATAAAGGCGAACGAAAACAAAGAACAGCGCCATCAAAACGAATGTGGCAATAAGCCAGCCCGACTCATGATTTGTGAAATAAAAATAAAGACAGGCAATCGCCGATAAAAAAAAGATAAGCCGGATGAACCCGAAGAACCCGAGTTTTTTACTAAGGGTTTTGTATTCCGCCGAGTACTTTGAAAGAAAGGATTGATAAGTTGCTACAGACATTCACAAGGGATTATTGATGGGATACTGGATACTCGATGCTGGATACTGGATGTTACCTAGTCGATGATGGATGATCAGTGCAGGTAGGTGCCAGCATCTAGCATCCAGCATCTAGCATCCTTCTCTCAAGCCGGACATTTTTCATGATAGTTGATAAGTTCGATCGGTATCTTTTCAAATTCGAACCCCGCATAGCTCACTGCAATTTCATTCAGCACTTCGTTGATCTCTTCTTCCGTCTTTAATGTCACTAACCGGTTGCGGAACTCCTTGATGTTGGGAAGTCCCTTCAGGTAGTTGGCATAATGACGACGCATCTCGTTGATGCCAACAACCGGGTTCTTCCATTCAACAGATTTTTGCAGGTGCTTTCGGCAAACGGCGATCCTGTCGGCAATGGTAGGCGCCGGCAGATGCTCTCCTGTTTTCATAAAATGTTTGATCTCGTTAAATATCCAGGGATAGCCAATGGCCGCACGGCCGATCATAACCCCATCCACGCCATACCGATTTTTATACTCGAGTGCTTTTTCCGGCGAATCGATATCCCCGTTACCGAAAATGGGAATATGAATGCGCGGGTTATTCTTGACCTTACCAATCAGGGTCCAATCCGCCTCACCCTTGTACATCTGAGTACGTGTGCGCCCATGAATAGCCAGGGCCCTGATGCCGACATCCTGCAATCGCTCTGCAACTTCTTCGATATTCTTTGTATGATCATCCCAGCCCAATCTTGTTTTGACAGTTACAGGTAATGAAGTTGATTTAACAACAGCGGATGTCAATCTCACCATGAGGTCAATATCCCTGAGAACTCCGGCTCCCGCACCTTTCAGCGCGACCTTTTTTACAGGGCATCCAAAATTTATATCCAGCAGGTCGGGATTGGTTACTTCCACAATTTTGGCTGCGAGTGATAAACTTTCTTCATCACCACCGAATATCTGGATGCCAACCGGCCGTTCGTAATCGAAAATATCAAGCTTCTTTCTGCTTTTGATAGCGTCACGTATCAGTCCTTCGGATGAGATAAATTCCGTATACATCAGATCGGCGCCATTGTCCTTGCATACTGACCGGAAGGGAGGATCACTCACATCTTCCATCGGGGCAAGAAGCAAGGGGAAACCGGGCAATTCAATATTTCCTATTCTCACCATGATTGTCTGTGATCAATAATTTATTAAGTAATAATTACTAATTGATTATAAATTTGGGCCTTCATGCGGCAGTAAACCTGCAAATTTACATCTTAATTGTCGAAAATTATGTTTGATACCGACTCAAAAGGGATTTCTTATACGGCTGGATTTTTTATGCTTATTGCATTTGTCATCGCAGGTATAGTCATCACTTCACTGATCTCCATTCCTATCTGGACTGGCATGACAGGCAAGCCTATTACTGAAATGGAAAAAACGTTGACAGACCCGGCTTATGGAAATGTTTCGCGGATACTGCAGAGTCTCACCGCTATCGTTGCTTTTTTTATTCCTACCGTATTTACCGCCTGGTTGCTCAACCGGCGGCCGATGAAATTACTGGGATATGTCAACGGCATTAAACCAATCCAGGTCGGATTAGTTGTGGTGATCATGATTGCAGCCCTGGCTGTTTCTTCAGCCCTTTCCTATTTAAACGAGATCATCCCCCTGTCTCAGGATTGGAAGGCTTTCTTTACCCGTTTGGAGAATACTTATAATGATCAGGTGACCGCGATCATCGGGCTGAAAAGTACAGGTGAATATATCCTGGCTTTAGTCATCATGGGTTTTTTGCCGGCTGTTTGCGAAGAAACATTGTTCAGGGGTGGTCTGCAGAATTTTCTAACCCGGGCGACGCGAATGCCCTGGCTGTCCATCGTTTTTATAAGCATTATTTTCAGTGTCGTTCATCTCTCCTGGTACGGCTTCCTGTCAAGGTTTTTCTTGGGTTTCCTGCTGGGCTTTATCTATCACTATTCGGGCAGAATATGGCTCAATATCATCGCTCATTTTCTAAACAATGCCATAGCCATTACAGCTCTTTACGTGTATCACCTGCAGGGCAAACCGTTAAAGGATATAATAACAGACCACGGGGAAACTCTCTGGGGGCTGGCTGTGTTACCTGTCGTGATCTTCTTATTAATGGTTTTTAAAAGAGTATCCAACTATCGAATTTTTATGAATCAATCATCCAGTTAACGAATCAACTAATCAACTATTTAACTAATTAACTAATAAACCAGTCCCAACCCATGGCATTCAACTGGAAAACATTCAGAATAAGAACAATATCGTCTATTGTTTTTATGATGCTGATGGCTGTCGGCGTGTTATGGAATCACTGGAGCTTCCTGCTGTTGTTTTCCATTATTCATTTTGGTTGCTGGTGGGAATATTTAAAGTTGGTAGAGAAGATCCAAAAAACTTTTTTTCATCCGTATGTCAAAATCGGGTTTATGGTGATCGGTTATGGGTTGATGCTCTGGTTTTGCGGACCGGTTTATAAATTGGATGGCTATGGTTTGAAAGAAAACCTGTCGCTACCGGTATCGGGGGCCGGCTTTGCAGTAATGCTTGCAGGTATCTTCCAGAAAACCAGGATCAGATTGAAATCATTTGGTGCAGCAGCTTTAGGGTTATTGTATATTTCATTAAGCTGGGGACTGATGATGGACCTGGCAGACGAAGTCAGCTATACAGCCAGACTGTTGGCTCCGCAAACCCAACTTACATTCAAGCCTTTTAGTTACATGGCTGTACTCTTTCCCTGTGTAATTATTGTCTCACTATGGATCAATGATTCCATGGCCTATATGGTTGGTTCGCTGATTGGCAAAACACCGCTGACAAAAATTTCGCCGAAAAAAACCTGGGAAGGAACATTGGGGGGCATGCTACTGGCAATTGCCGCCGTTGGTTTTTTATTTTACAGTATCCCCACCGATATCATTTTGCCGGGAGGCCATATGCATATAGCCGGTAAGACCTGGTTTATCATCGTTGCCATAGCCTCCGTTTTCGGGACCTTGGGCGATATTCTCGAATCAAAACTCAAACGCATGGCAGGAGTAAAAGACAGCGGTTTTTTAATGCCTGGCCATGGCGGCTTCCTCGACAGGTTCGATTCTCTGTTGATCGCAACCCCCGCTGTATGGCTGTATCTTGCATTTTTCATATAGTAATGCAGCGTTTACCGGGACTCCAGGGTCAAGTCAAAATATGAGAAAGACCCTGCTAACTGTCGGCTGCCTGTTCCTTCTCTGTTTATGCAGGGGCCAGGATTCCAAATGGAGCATAACCTTTACACCTGCGATCGTTCAGGCTCCCTATCTCTGTTATGGTATTCAGCCCGGAGTCGAATACAGGTTCAATGAACGTTTTTCGCTGCTCACCGAATTTGCTTTTACCACCAGTAAAAGCAAGGATCTTTTTTACAGCAACAACAAGTTCTTCCGGGTGAAGCCCGAGTTGCGGTACACACTGCGTGATTCCGATGATGGATTGAGGGCATATACTGGTTTCCAGGTCTCTTATAGTTACCGGGGTTGGCAGGATAATAGCGGTGGGATGTATTATGAGAAAAAAATGTATGCAGACTCTGTGGTAGCTTTTGACAAGGCTCATATCAACAGTTCAATACTTACCTGGTCCGTGCAATTGGGAACACCTTTTTCATTTGGCAACCATCTTGGGATGGATATCTTTATGGGATTGGGCATGCGGTTCATCTTTACCAACTATTCTGATGTTCAGAACGGCGTAAAGGATGCAAGAGCCAGGCGCATCTGTACGGCATTCCCGGTACCCGATCCGGCTTTCAATGTAGACGGAACGGTGACGAGATTTCATTCCAATTTTGGTATCCGGTTTTTCTACCGCTTTTAGTTTATTTCACGCCACGACGCGACGACGCTGCGAAAATCAGCGTGTTAATCGTTGCGCCTTTGTCACGCACAATATGCGGGATGGCGTGAGTATTTATTTCCAAGTTGACTATCGCCTTTTTTCAATTTTTATTTCCTGCCCCGCATTGGTTAATTTTGCCGCCTGCCTGCGGTAGGCAGGTTCAATTTTACGAATGACTATTCACAAAGAAGGATTTACTTCAATTGCTATCGGGACGATTTTGTTTGGCATCGTCAATCTTCTCTCATTTTATTTTATCAGTTACGATCAACCCATTATCAGCTGGCTTATTTTTATTGTTACCCTGGGTTTGCTGATTTTTCTCATTTCTTTTTTTCGTGTTCCCAAAAGACAATTGACGGTAGAAGAAAATTCTATCGTCGCCCCGGCGGATGGCAAAGTGGTAGTGATTGAAGAAATACAGGCTGATGAGTATTTCACCGACCGCCGCATCCAGGTCTCGATTTTTATGAGCCCCCTGAATGTACATGTGAACAGGAATCCAATCGGGGGTGAAGTAGTCTACAATCAATATCACAAAGGAAAATACCTGGTTGCATGGCATCCCAAGTCGTCAACCGAAAATGAACGTCACTGCGTAGCATACCGGAAGAGTGGTAAAGAAATTCTCGTTAAACAGATTGCCGGTGCCCTTGCCAAAAGGATTGTCAATTATCTTAAAACCGGCCAACAGGTAAAACAGGCCGACGAAATGGGTTTTATCAAATTCGGGTCAAGAGTCGATATCCTGCTACCGTTGGATGCGAAAGTCAATGTGAAGATAGGCGATAAGCCGCAAGGTGGGGTGACCGTTATTGCAACGTGGTAAACAGGTGGATACTAGATACTGGATGCTAGATGCTAGCGCATCCAATGATCATCATCGCTTGTGAAGTATCCAGCATCGAGTATCCAGCATCTAGCATCAAAAAATTCTCTCTAATTCTTTTAATGAATAAACCGTGTAGGTTGGTAGTTGTGTATCGACTATCGGCACCGGTTTATTGGTAAGATGGTTGACATGTACCTGGTCTATGCCCGCATTTACCGCGCCGAGAATATCAACTTCTATCGTATCCCCGATCATGATGCTTTCCTGCGGTCTTGCCCCGGTCTTTTGAAAAGCATATTCAAATATTTCTTTTTGTGGCTTCAGACTATTGGAGCCTTCAGAAGTGATTACTTCCTTAAAATATTTTGACAGCCCTGAATATTTCAATTTGCTGTGTTGTGTTTTTTCAAATCCATTCGTGATCAGGTGCAGCGAATACTTTTTGTTGGTGAGATAGTCCAGGATTTCATTTGTGTATGGAAACACCAGGGTCCGTGTCGGCAAGAGATCGAGAAAACGGATACTCATTTCTTCCGCCAGTTTATCATCCGCTATTTTAAAATCCAGCAGCGTCAGCCACATTCTTTTTACTCTCAATTCTTCCTGTTTGATGTACCCGTTGCGATATCTTTCCCAAAGCTTGTCGTTATGCAGGAGATAATTCCGGTAAAAAAGCTCGAAATCATGCACCCCTCGTCCTTCTAGTTGCAGGGAGTTGTGTAGTTCCAGAAGGGTGGCTCGCGCATTTGCCTCAAAGTCCCAAAGGGTATGATCCAGGTCGAAGAACAGGTGAAGGTATTTCATGGTGTACAATACAAGCTGCAAAATTAAAAGTATCTTACTACAAAAATTCGAATCCCGATAGTTATCGGGATCGAAATTCAAATTTCAGATTTATGAACGTTATCATTACCGGGGCATCGAGAGGATTGGGAAAGGCCATAGCAGAAATATTTGCAGCAAACGGGCATAACCTGTACCTCACCTCCCAAAGCGAAACAAAACTTTATTTAGCCGTTGAAGAATTGATGACCCGGTTCCCAGCCATAACGATAAAAGCGAAACCATTTGACCTGAGTCAAAAGCAGCTGGCAAAGGAATTCGGAAGTTGGGTCTTAAAATTCAATGTTCCTGTCGATGTGCTTGTCAACAACGCAGGAAGCTTTGCTGGGGCAAATGTGCATGATGAAGAAGAAGGTGCACTGGAAACGATGATCGAGACTAACCTCTACAGCGCTTATCATCTTACCCGGGTTTTGATACCGGCAATGATGCGGCAGAAAAGCGGGCATATCTTCAACATGTCTTCTATCGCGGGATTGAAAGCCTATCCCGGCGGCGGATCATACAGCATCAGCAAATTTGCTTTGCGGGGATTTTCTGTCAACCTGCGCGAAGAGATGAAGCCGCATAATATTAAGGTGACTGCTGTTTTTCCGGGCGCCGCCTATACTGACTCCTGGGCTGCCAGCGGCATCAGGAAAGAAAGATTTATGGAAGCCTCTGATATTGCTAAAATGGTTTTTTCGGCATCGCAGCTTTCCCCACAAGCCTGCGTGGAAGACATTATCCTTCGACCCCAGCTCGGAGACATTTGAATTTCTAGCGGCGTATAGCCCACAGAGGACCACAGAGTAGACCCGGAGAACCACAGAGTGTCTCGTATCTAATTGAGAATCCTCCCTGCAGCTCTCGGCGTTGTCTCCGCGGTTCTCTGTGGGCTAAAAGTTTGTTGAGGCTGAGATAGCCCAATTTTAGTATTCGCTTTGCATTAGCTGTTTTATTTTTACTTCTCTGATGTTTAAGATCACCGTCATACTACTTGCATTGTTGCTGCCTTTTATGGCCGGATCACAAACAGTTAAAACCAGCCTGTCCAAGCAATTTGTCATTGCCGGTGAATCTTTTACGATCTCTTATATTCTTGAAGATTTCAAAGATGAAGATGAATTTATCGCTCCTTCCTTTAAGGGATTCAAAGTAATAAGCGGGCCATATACTTACAACGGTACAACAACCAGCCGCGATGGTACAAAGCCCATAAAAAATATCCAATTTACTTTGGAAGCGCTTTACCCGGGCAAATTTATCATTGATGGCCCCTCTGCCAGGGTCAATAACCGGCTCATTAAAAGCCCCCATGTCGTTGTTGATGTGCTGTCGAAACAAGAAACTCCGGGAAAAGGCAGCCAGGAAATCAACTCGGAATATTTTCTGCGGCCGGGTGAGGACCCGTACGAGAAGATCAGGAAGAATCTTTTCATGAAAGTGCTGGTAAATAAAAAGACCTGCTTTGTTGGCGAGCCGGTCGTAGCTATTTATAAATTGTATTCCCGGCTTACCTCGAAATCCGATATTGTAAAAAATCCCGGCTTTTATGGGTTCACCGTCCAGGATATCATAAGCCTGAGTGATAACATTGCCTCAACGGAAATAGTAGATGGGAGGGTTTTCGACGTTCATACCGTTCGTGCCGTTCAGCTCTACCCTTTGCAAGCCGGAGAATTCGCGATTGATCCCATGGAGATAAAGAATAAAGTAGAATTTTCGAAGAGTGCAGTAAATAAAAAATCGGAACAGGAGATCGTAGAAGGTGTTTTCGAAGAGAAGGAATCCCCGCGGAGCGGCAATGTGGTGGTGTATGAAAATAATATCAGTACGGAAAAAATAACGATACATGTAAGCCCTTTACCCTTATTGAAAAAGCCCGCTGGATTCAATGGCGCAACCGGCAGGTTTTCTATCCGTACATCGTTGGAAAAACCGGAAATAGCGAGGAATGAAGAAGGAGCTTTCATTATCACCGTAAGCGGGAAAGGAAATTTCACACAGTTGTCGGCGCCCGCGGTGGAGTGGCCTAATGGAATTGAAACCTTTGAACCCATCATAAAAGACTCGCTGGATAAAACACAGGCTCCATTAAGGGGATCACGCAGCTTCCGTTTTCCATTTATTTCTTCGCAGCCAGGTACATATACCTTCCCCTCCGTCTCCTTTTCGTTTTTTGATCCCGACAGCAATAGATACAAAACAATCAGCAGTCAGCCGGCAAAAGTAGTTGTCAGCAACACGGAAAAAAAGGAATTGCTCAAAGATGAGCCGGCAACAGGCAACACGCGACAAAGAGATTATAAATCGTTGTGGATATACGGCGGTATTTTTTTAGTAGTCCTGGCGATTATATTGCTCCAGCTTACAAGACCTAAAAAAGAAGCCCCGGTAAAGAATATGGATGTCGGGAAAGAACCGGCAGTTTCAATTGACCAGTTGTTACAACCCGCCCGGTTTGCCCTGGTAGC
>DASSFT010000136.1:0-21100 GCA_035694045.1 Chitinophagaceae bacterium | reverse complement strand
AAAAAGGATAAAAATATAAACCTGGTAGTGGCCTGGGAAAACATACGGGTTGCTTTACCTGTAAAATTGTAATGATTGTAGTTATGAAACTGGTCCGGAAATACGGGTGCTTGCTGATATTATTGGTTGTTTGGTCTGCCTGTAAAGAAAAAGCTGCTCAACAGCCTGAAAGACCTGTGCTTCCAAGAGACTCAGTAATCAGTGAAAGCGCGGATAGCCTGAATGACACCTATACAAGTGTAGATAAATCGCCGATGGACATGGTTTATTTTCCCGTTGATTATCCCAAATTAAAAATGACCAATGACAAAATCCCTCCACCGGTTGCAAGAGTGATATACAGCCGTCCTCATTTGCAGGGAAGACAGTTGTTTCATGATGTGCTAAAATATGGTGAACACTGGCGAATGGGCGCCAACGAATCTACCGAAATCGATTTTTTTCACGATGTAACCATACAGGGCAAAAAGATCAAAGCCGGACGTTACGTAATGTACTGTATCCTCGGACCAGCCAGCTGGAAAATAGCGCTCAACACCAATATCGATTCCTGGGGTCTGCAGCAGGATACCACCCGGGACGTGCAGCGTTTTGAGATACCCGTAACGCATGGCAATCCCTCACTCGACTACTACACCATGGCATTTTCAAAGACCAGTACCGGCGCCGATCTTATTATGGCATGGGATGATGTAGTGGCCCGGCTTCCTATCGAATTCTAGGATCTGGTACATATAGCAAAGAATTTATTTGGATATTTACAGCATGTGTGGCATTGCCGGTATAATTTATTCCCACCCGCTGGAAGGAAATAAGGAAAGAATATCCTTAACCCGGCAAACTCTCCAGGACATGTCCGCCGCTCTCAAACATCGCGGCCCCGACGCTGACAACATATTCGTTGATTCATCCGGCACAGCAGGCCTCGGACATTGCCGCCTTGCAATTATAGATCTTAGTGATGCTGCATCACAGCCCATGCGTTACCTGGACCGCTATACCATCATTCACAACGGCGAGATTTATAACTACATTGAACTGAGAGAGGAGTTGCTGAAAAAAGGTTATTCGTTCCGTACCTCGTCAGACACCGAAGTCATCCTGGCCGCTTATGATCATTATGGCGAAGAATGCGTAGACCATTTTGACGGCATGTTTGCATTTGCAATCTGGGATGAAAAGGAGCAGGAACTTTTTGCCGCCCGCGACCGTTTTGGTGAAAAACCTTTTTATTATTCATTCCAAAACAATCAATTGATTTTTGCTTCAGAAATAAAAGCATTATGGGCAGCTGGGATCAATCGCAAGTTCAATCTCCAACTGCTGTTTAATTTTATTACGATTGGCTATACGGATAACCCCGGCCGTCCTGAAGAAACTTTCTATGAAAATATTTTACGGCTCCCGGCTGCTTCCATATTATACTATTCGCCGTTGACCAATGAACTTATTGTCGAAAAATACTGGGATATTGATCTCCCTGTTCAAAACAAAAAGATCAGCGACAACGAAGCTATCGAGCAATTCAAGGATCTCTTTTCTACTTCTGTAAAGAGGCGCTTGCGAAGTGATGTGGCCATCGGTACCTCTCTCAGCGGCGGACTCGACAGTTCCTCCGTCGTAGCAACCGTTTCACATCTCACCTCTCACGTCTCATCACTTTCTTCATTCACTGCCGCCTTTCCTGGTTTCGAAAAAGATGAATCCCAGTTTGCCGCCGAAGTTGCCAGGAAATTCAATCTTCGCTCCCATTTTGTTGCCATCAGGGCAGACGATATGATAAATGACTGGGAAAAATTCCTGTATTACCAGGAAGAACCGTTTGGTTCAGCAAGTGCTTATGCACAATACAAAGTATACGAGCTGGCAAAAGAACAGGGAATAAAAGTCTTACTCGATGGCCAGGGAGCAGATGAGATCCTGGCGGGTTATGCGCGGTATTATAAATGGTACTGGCAGGAGTTGTTTCAAAAAAGAAAATTGGTAAGAAGCAAAGAACTGGATGCAGCCCGGCAAATGGGCGTGGAGGAAAGGTTTACTTTCAAAAATATTATCGCCTCGCTGGTTCCCGACATTGCCTCCGTTATTTTAGAAAGACAGTACCTTGTCAATGCTCTACGCCATGAAGATCTAACACGGGATTTTGTCCGGCTTCAAAGCAAAGAAGCCTACTATGCCACACCTTCCAATTTTAATTTGAACGGTGCACTATATTTCAATACCTGCATCCACGGCCTGGAAGAATTGCTGCGCATCGCGGACAGAAACTCGATGGCGCATGGAAGGGAAACCCGGTTACCGTTCTTAAACCACGAACTGGTAGCATTCATTTTTTCATTGCCACCGCATTTTAAGATCAGGAATGCCTGGACTAAGTGGATATTGCGACAGGCTATGACAGACCAGTTGCCGGCTGATATCGTATGGAGAAAGAAAAAGGTTGGGTTTGAACCTCCACAGAAAGAATGGATGGAGGACAGCCGCGTGCAGGATATGATCCACGAGGCCAAAAAGAAACTGGTAAATGAGAAAATATTAAATCCTGCGGTACTAAGCCGGTCTCCGGCTCCGAACAATTCCCATGAGGCAGCTGGCTATGAGTGGAGATATCTGACTGCGGCAGCTTATCTTTAAAAAAGGACCGTCCCAACGATTGGCCAGGACGGTTTCCGGACTTGTACACCAACGCTGCAAAAGTTCAGGTATCAGTTATCGGCTCTCTTGAACTTTTCAGTTTGTTCAAGATTACCATAGGCATCTGATTTTACCACGTACCAGTTTTTTTCGTCTTTAAGCGTAACAAGAAAGTTTATTCCTTCTTCGGAGCTTGTTTCAGTAACGCCAAAGATTTCTTTGTTGGCATATTTCTTTTTCAGGCGGGAAACTATATTGGGCAACAGTTGTCTTTCACCATAGTAACGTATTGTCTGGATCAGGGTGCCTTCACGGTCGTATTGTGCACGGATCTGGATATCATCCTGTTTGAAATTGGCCTGGTAGATATTATTGTCATATTCATGCCAAACGACGTCCTGGGCCTTAGTAAATGTTTCTTTGAATGCTTTTAATATTTTTTCATTCAC
Source organism: Chitinophagaceae bacterium (assembly GCA_035694045.1). Taxonomy (GTDB): domain Bacteria; phylum Bacteroidota; class Bacteroidia; order Chitinophagales; family Chitinophagaceae; genus VBAT01. The sequence goes on along the minus strand of DASSFT010000136.1, from coordinate 18,017 downwards.
TTCATAAGGTGAAGTTGAGGCGAAGGCAGCGATACTAATGAGTAATGCAGCTGATAAGATTATTTTTTTCATGGCTTTTAAATTAAAAATGAACAATACTCCAATTTAGTCTAGCTATTTACCGGAAGCAAGCAGATAAACGTCTGGCGGCAAACAGGTTCTAAATGGATTTATTGCTAAAGCCGGTATAAAGACAACCGAAGGCTATAAATCAGGTGTCGAAAAAAGATTTTATTAATGTGAAGCATGAATACGAGCCACCGTTAAGCTCGTGTTAAGCAAGAATATGCTGTTGATGAGTGGTATTAGCAATTTGTCTTATGCCCATACTGCACAAACCGATCAACCCTACTACTGTACTTCTTTCAGGAATGGTCAAGCGCCTCTTTTTCGCCTTGTCAAGGAAAATTAACTGCTTTGAACGAGGCAAGCGAAAAATCAGCGCCTTCTTGAACGCGCAATAGCACGCAGCAAGCTTTTTCTGCTTTAAACACCACGAATAACAGCGTGTTCAAGTGCCAATTCGTAGCAAGAATCTGCAACCATCAGAACCGATATTTCGAATTGGCTTGTCCCGCCAGCTGGCGGGATTGTTACTTTTTGTTTCAAGACAAAAAGTAAAGAAAGAAGTTTCTATTGTTCTTTTCCCTTGATGGAAAAGAACCATCCCGCCAGTTGGCGGGACAAGCCGATTTGATGGTCACCATTTCCTCTGACTGTGGTTTCCCTACTGCAAATCGGCCTTCGACCACTCCGCTATTCGAAGGGCTCAAGGTCGAAGTCCTCGCTGCGTATTATGCGACTACCCGGGAAGCGCTGTATTCTATCTTGCTATCATTAAAGATGAGAAAGCATCCAGGCAGGATAGAATAAGGCGCTTGACCAGCCATTTAAATTGGAGGATTATAGGCAGCTTTGTTCGATCGCTCTTTTTGCGGACCCGAAAACATTAACCCTTAGACGGAGCAAGCTATTACTGCGGCATCTTAATGACCGTAATCACCTTCTGCAGCGATTTATTCTGCAACCGGATAAAATAGGCTCCTGAAGCCAGCCCGTCGTTGTAGATGTCTAGGTTGTAAGTGCCGGCCGCATAGTCGCGATTAGTAAGCATTTTGACAACACGTCCCAGCGAGTCTATTTGCTGAATCAGGGTATTGCCGCCTTCAGTAGAGAATTGTAGCGTAGCAGTAACGGTGTACGGATTTGGCCACATCTTGAGAATAAGTTTATCAGCCGCATTGTTATTATCGTCCGGCGTTTCGGGTAGCCCGCAGGGTCCACCTTCGATCAATGGTAAGGACTGGTAGTTCTGCAGCATGATCTGCTGGAGTGCAGGCTGCTTTACACAAAACCATTGCTCGAGCACAGAAGCATATACGCTCCTGAAATCGTACTGGAACGGAATATTATTTACAACTTGTATATCCGCCGGTATATCCGGACTCGTACCGAGAATTCCTTTCTTAGCATGTTTCCCAAACATAAGCAAGGGAGCTGCGGCGCCATGGTCGGTGCCGAGACTTGCATTGGATTTTATGCGTCGTCCGAATTCTGAAAAGGTCATTCCCATCACCCGGTCGTCCAGTTGCATCAGCTCAAGATCATTTTGAAAAGCATTGATGCCTTCAGAAAGATCTTTCATCAGTTTGGCGTGCATACCTGTGGTTGTATCACTCGGGTTTACCTGTTTTTTATGCGTATCAAAACCGCCGATGGTTACCGTATACACTCTCGTCTTCAATCCGCCCTTGATCAGGCGGGCAACGATCTTTAACTGGTCGGCCAGGCTGTTATTGCTGGGATAAGTTGCCATAGTAGACGCCCGTTGGTAGGCTGACCTGATCAGGTCGGAATAGATCTTGGTTTTTTCAGAGATCACACGCAGGAATTTCAGTTCTTTATTGGCCGGAACTGAATTCAGCGGGAAATCGGAAAAAGGGTTGGCAAACGTATAGATCTTTTCAGGGTTCGTGATCGAAAGTCCCATGGAATATATCTCGCCCTGCACAGTGAGTGTAGGCACATTGCTTATTTGTATGGCCAACGGGTCGGGCATATCAGCATTGGGATAAGCATCCGGGTAGCCTGGAAATTCGCTCTCAAGGTAACGGCCCATCCAGCCGGTATGAACCCTGTCCCTCCGGTTAGTCCTTGTGTCACCGGTATTCCATATATCCGTTGACCGGAAATGGGAAAAATTGGGATTGTCATAACCTACAGACTGCACGACACTCGCCTTTCCTTCATTGTACATATTTTGTAAGGCAGTCATTGCCGGGTGCAGACCCGATTTATCTGTTCCATCCAGGCGCAATACCTGGCTTTGAGGGATGGCTACATTCGTTCTTGCATTATAATAATTGGCATACAGATCCAACGGGATCACCATGTTCAATCCATCATTACCGCCTCCCAGTTGGATCAGCACAAACACGTGATCGGTATCGGTGCCCTGGCCGAGTAACCAGCCCAGTTCACTCTCCGATTTACTATGCGCCATAAATGAAAATCCATTCAACAAGCCCGGCATGGCAACTACCGCCGGGACCGTGGTGCCTAAAAACTTTCTTCTTTTCATAGTTAAGTCTTTACATAGGTTTATGATACTACCAGTTATCGGCTGATTGTATCAGCATAAATGAAATTCAGGCAGGTTCATCAGGAACCTGAACATGTCCTTCAGCGAATTATTGATCACAGTGTTGTTATTGCTGTTCCATGCATTCGTCCATATTGTATCATCAGTCGTATTATTCAACAGGAAATGTGTTTTTACATACGTTTTTGAATTGGCTGATAAAGGATAGCGCAGCAGCAAACGGGTCACATCGTCGACCAATTGATTGGGATCTGCCGGGTTGGACGAATAGCTGGCAAATGCCCTTACATCAATTACCGAATCGTTTACCAATGCATCCGTAAAATCAGCCCTCCGTGGCAAAGAGTTACTATTTACCCACAACTCATAATACATCGGGTCCTGGTAATACGAGGGCCATCCCGATACATCCGGCGGCTGGAATAAATCCTGTTGCATCTCGGCCGTACTAGCATACAACGACCAGAACAGGGGATAGCCGGTTGTATAATTTGTATAAGCAGGAAAGCTAACATTGAATTCACGCAACGTACCGACCACGACATCAAATGGTGTTTTGATATAGCAGGCCTGGTTGATCTTATCGAAAAAGTGTTCACTCTTTAACAGGGCCGATAACACCGGCTTGATCTCGTAATTGTTGGATTGGAGCATTGTCGCCATCGGGATGATCACATCCTGCTCGGTGGCATCATCTATTTCATAATACACAAACCAGCGATACAGTTTGCGACAAATAAACCGCGCAGTTTCCGTAGCCGTAAAAATCATATCGACCAGGGCATCGATTTCCTGGTTTTCATTCGAACTACCAGAAATCGTCGTGCTGTTATAAAATGCAGAAAAAGATTTCGGACCCGTGTCATGCGCGGACACATCGAAATAGGATCCCAACGGATCAATATTGATGCGCCATCCCGTTAATACCCGCGCAGCCGCTATCACGTCATCTTCGGTATACATTGAATCCTGTCCGCGGCCTACAGTAAATAGCTCCTGCAATTCCCGGGCATAGTTTTCATCGGGCGCCTGTTTGCTGTTGACATACCCGTTCAGGTGCACCAGCATGGCAGGATCAATAGTCACTTGTTTTACCAGGTCTTTGAAATTGCCGAGCATACTGCTGCGAAGCAGGGCATGATGGCGATATAAGAACTGTGCATTTTCTACTTCTCCTTCTTTCACGGAAAAATGATGATGCCAGAAAAGCACCAATTTTTCCTGTATGCTTCTTCCCTGGTTGATGATAAGACCAGCCCACCATTTTCTCAAACTCTGAACACGAAGAGCATTGATCGTTCCCCGGATATCAGGGTTGCTTGCCAGGTTGGGATCATTGACCCAGGTTTGTCCTTGCACTACGCCCAGATCATCCCACATGACGCCAAACTCATCGGGGATCAAACCATAATCTCTTACAGGCGGAGTCGGCACTGATACTGTATTGAGCAACTCATCAACAGCTTCGTCAGGGGTCAGTGTAAGGAAATAATCAATGTCCGCCTTTTTAGCGCCAAACATCGTTCTTTTCAGCAAGTGCATGACCTCGTTGCTGGTCCAACTGCCGGTGTATGGCGTCATCCCTGAAAAGAAAGCCCGTTTCCCGGTTTTATTTCCGGCTGCTCGCCTGGCGATCTTAAAAAAATCTCTTCTGTCCATAGAATTGAATTTTGAAAAGAGTTTGAACGCAGATTATTATGTTGATTAAGATTTATTATGATTTCAGCGTTAATCGTGACAATCATAATAATCAGCGTTCTACCTAATCAGCGTGAATGTTCCTTTTTGCTGATGCGGTTTGTTTTGTAAATCTTTATAGTCGATCAAATAAATGAACACGCTTGTCGGCTGCAATAATCCTTTATATGTTCCATTCCATCTTTGATCAATAGACGAACTTTTGAAAACAACTTCGCCATTGCGATTAAACAGTTGCAGCCTGTATCCTTCCGGCACCTTGCCGACCGGGCCATAGAAATCATTCAATCCGTCCCCGTTTGGCGTAAACGCATTTGGCATCATGACAACAGCATCGTTCAACACCACTACGGTAAACTGGTCGGAAACCTGGCAACCGTTGGTCAGGTAATTAGTAGCCGTATAAGTTGTCGTTACTGCCGGTGTAGCCGTGGGTTCGTCGCATGCAGTACAGCTCAACGACGAATGAGGGCTCCAGGTAATAGATCCATTACCATTGGTATGGAGAACCACGCTTTGACCAGTAAATATGGAATCAGCTTTCCGGATATTGTTAAATGGCCCATTGATTAATACTGGTTTGTAATTAACGATCGCAGAATCATAACCGCATACATCCCGCAAAGTATCCTGGGCCAACAGCCCATTGATATTACATACCGCCGAATCTTTGCTCACCAGTTCAGGCATCTTCAGTTTGATGATCCCAAAATCAGATTCTCCGATATTGGTAAAGTCGCCGTCATCTGAGTCGGAATCGCCAGCGAGATAATATTCTTTGCGGGCAGTATCTTCTATCATGTAACGCAAATGATCATTGCCACGCCCGCCCCAGTTCTGCTTCCAGACCAGGTTGCCGGTTGCACTGAGTTTTACAGCCCAGTAGTCGCCCTCACCCAAGGGGTTGCTAATATCTCCATTGCTGGAATAGGAAATGCCACCGACTATATATCCGCCATCTGCGTCGGTAAGAATTGTTTTGGCATACTCAGCATCGGTGCCCCCAAGATCTTTTTGCCAGGTCAATTTGCCACCTGTAGTGACATTAATGATCCAGTAATCCTGGCTACCTTTTGCGCCACTCACATCACCGTCGGTAGAAGTGGTATAACCTGCCAGGGTCAGCGAGCCGTCGGCTCCTTTGGTCATACAGTAGGCCACGTCGTTTTGTGAGCCGCCATATATTTTGCTGTAAATCTTATTTCCATTTGCATCGATTGCCAGCAACCAGACATCATAATTCTTTTGATCCGGGGGAATATCACCATCTACAGAGTTAGTAAATCCGGTGAGGTAAGTCGTTCCATTGACGATCTCGAAATCGAACAGTTCTTCATTCTTACTGCCACCATAACATTTACTCCATTGAACCACTCCCGCGGCGGTGAGCTTTATCAATACACCATCTGTATAACCGCCGGTACCGTGATTACCATGGATATCTCCATCGTTGGATGAAGTAGACGCAGCAATAAGATAACCACCGTCATTGGTTATTTCAATATGATTACCGATATCCAGCCCGCTCCCGCCATATCTTTTTTGCCATTGCAGGGTCCCGGTAGCAGTGATCTTTAACAGCCAGATATCTTTTGTACCGCCATAACCGGCGACGACACCGCCATCGGTTGAGTTGGTCTCACCGAGGACCATATAACCGCCGTCAACGGTTTGAACGATGTCCCGGGCGCTTTCATAGCCGGTGCCACCAAATGATCTCTCCCATTGAATCATTCCGCATTTGTCCAGTTTGACTATCCAGAGGTCCCAGTAGTCACGGTTAGGTTGTGGGCTTACATCACCAGTTTTGGAGTCAGTATAACCGGCAGCAATCGTTCCACCGTCAGTCGTGAATTTTATTACAAAGGGAATATCAACATCATTGCCGCCATAATTGAAGACCCATTGACGGGGAGGTAAGCCGGTCTGCGCTAAAGCACTGCCAGCTAAGGCTAAGGTTAAGGTTGTGGCTAAGTAAAAGGATATCAGAGAGTGTCGTCTTCTCACAGGCTGGTTTTAGTTAGTTCACCGGTTCCGAAACGGCCGGTTAAAGGCAAGGATTGTGCTAGGTTTAAAATTTTTTATATAAGTTTTTACAGGGAGGGCATGTATTTGCACTAAGGGATTTTACTTTGATGTCCCTCTTTATCCAGTTTGCAATAAAGTTCCTATCAATGTTCCCTCTTAAATGAGTGGTCAAGCGCCTTATTCTGTCCTGGATAAAAGTTTTCTGATCTTTAATGAAAGCAAGACAGAATACAGCGCTTCCCGGGTGGTCGCATAGCACGTCGCGAGGACTTCGACCTTGAGCCCCTCGAATATCGGGGTGGTATCGCCGATTTGTTGTAAGAAAACTACAGTCATCGGAAATGGTGACCATCAAATCGGCTTGATCTTTTGGTTCTTTTCCATCAAGGGAAAAGAACAAGAGAAACTTCTTTCTTTACTTTTTGTCTTGAAACAAAAAGTAACAATCCCGCCAGCTGGCGGGACAAGCCGATTTTTAGTTGCGTTAGCCACGCGAAAAAGAGGCGCTTGACCTTTCCTGAAATACTAATTTCAGTTCATTCAGTCTCTGTCATTTAGTGAATGGCTAGAAGCTGTTTGAGCAACGGTAATCCCAACCGCCTAAAATTATTCATCTTTGCAGCCTAAACGGCAATAATGAAACAAGCGACAAAATTTATTCATGCAGGCTCGGAACCAGATCCATCTACCGGTGCGATCATGACACCTATTTACCAAACATCCACCTACGTACAGGAAGCACCCGGCAAAAACAAAGGGTATGAGTATGCCCGTTCCCAAAACCCGACACGCAAAGCACTCGAAGATGCACTCGCGATCATTGAAAATGGGAAATATGGCCTGGCTTTCAGCAGCGGCGTTGCAGCAACAGACGCAGTTATCAAATTATTGAAACCTGGTGATGAGATCATAGCAGGCAACGATATGTATGGAGGCACTTACCGGCTTTTCACCAAGATTTTTGAAAAGTTTGGTCTGAAGTTTCATTATATCGATATGCATGATGCGAATAACATAAAAAAATATATCAACGCCAATACCCGTCTTATCTGGATAGAAAGCCCGACTAACCCGCTGATGAACATCTGTGACATCAAAGCAATATCAGCGATCGCCAAAGAAAATAAGATATGGGTTTGCGTGGACAATACATTCGCATCTCCTTACCTCCAAAACCCGTTAGATCTTGGCGCCGATATCGTCATGCATTCGTCCACGAAGTACCTGGGCGGACACAGTGATGTGATACAGGGATCGCTTAGCATGAATGATGCATCGCTGAGAGAACAATTATACTTTATTCAAAAAAGCTGCGGTGCTGTACCCGGCCCCATGGATTGCTTCCTGGTTTTAAGGGGGATCAAAACATTACATATCCGTATGCAACGGCATTGTGAAAACGGGAAGATCATAGCACACTGGTTACGCAATCATACAAAGGTCAAAAAGGTTTACTGGCCAGGGTTCGAAGATCATCCCGGTTACGCGGTGGCAAAAAAGCAAATGCGTGATTTTGGAGGGATGTTGAGCTTCACACTGAAAGATGACAGCGTAGAAAATGCAATGAAGGTCCTTTCATCGACCAAATTATTTTCACTCGCGGAAAGCCTGGGAGGCGTAGAATCATTGATCAATCACCCGGCTTCCATGACACATGCATCCATTCCACGGGAAGAAAGAATAAAAAATGGCCTGACAGATTCACTGATACGATTGAGTGTCGGTATTGAAGACGCGGACGATCTTATCGAAGATCTGGCAAAGGCGATAGGATAACGATTTCACGTTAGGACGATACGACCTTATTCTGAAGGCAGGCACGTTGCGCCGTTGCGAGAAATCAAAATGGGGTAATTATTCCACGACTTTATTTATCGAATTGACAAAAAACCGGTTGTCATCAAGTATCCGCTACTGGCACAAAATTGGTAAAACTAGGATTGACAAAATAGATAGGCGAACGGATAATCTAAAATCAATCTTATGCTATACCTGATTGCAGTTATTTTACTAATAGGTTGGATACTGGGTTTCTTTGTTTTTTCTGCAAATTATTTGATTCATGTTTTGCTGGTCCTCGCAATTGTTGCGATATTGCTGCGGTTGATCAGAGGCGACAGGCTTCTCTGACTCCGGTGAATGGATAAAGAAAATCTAAAGAAATTCCTGGATGAAAAGGTTGATCAATATAATCAGCCTTTTTTTATTAAAGACGATCCCATTTCGGTTCCGCATCTTTTTTCGAAGCAGCAGGATATTGAGATCGCTGGTTTTTTCGCTGCTGTTTTTGCCTGGGGAAACCGGACTACTATTATTCAAAAATCTAAGGAGCTTGTTCAATTCATGGAAATGCAGCCTTATGAATTTTGCCTCCATCATCAGCCAAAAGATCTTCAAAGACTGCTAACGTTCAAACACCGTACTTTTAATACCACCGACCTGCTTTACTTCATTGAATTTTTCAAACATCATTTTTCTAAACATAAAAGTCTTGAGACCGCTTTTACTCTTTATGGTACTACGGTCGAAGAAATGCTCACCGGGTTTCATCATTATTTCTTTTCCCTGGAAGATGTGCCCCCGAGAACAAGAAAGCATATTTCCACTCCCGAAAAAAAATCGACTTGCAAGAGACTAAACATGTTCCTGCGATGGATGGTTAGAAGCGATGACAGGGGAGTTGATTTTGGGATCTGGAAAAAGATCAGGCCCTCGCAATTGATCTGCCCGATCGATCTTCATGTGGCCAGGGTGGCAAGGCGTGTCAACTTACTACAGAGAAAGCAAACAGACTGGCAGGCGGCGCTGGAACTGACACAACAGCTCCGCGAATTTGACAACAATGATCCTGTAAAATATGATTTTGCTCTTTTTGCAATGGGCGCCGTAGAACGATTCTGAAGTTTCACGCTACGACGCGACGACGCCACGACGCGACGAATTATAAACTTAGATTTTTTCGAAGTAAGGTAGGCAACGTTGCGTCTCCGCGCCGCTGCGAGAAACCTTTTCTAGAACAGGAAGAATCTTTCCCTTCCACCAATCCGTTTCTTTACGCCGGCAGCCCTTACATTATAGCTGAATGTAACCAGGAAATATTGCCCGAGTATATTACCCCTTGTTGTAGTGATTGAGTTTCTAATGGCGTTTACAGATATGCTGGTGTTCCTGTTCAGGATATCATTCACCGCAAATTTCAACACGCCCGTTTCATCTTTCAGCATGGTTATGTTCAATGCTGCATTCCATCTTACCATGTCCTGCGGCATACCTGCCGGAATGCTTCCATTGTGAGAATAGCCCAGTTGAGTTTCCCATATTATGTGTTTGGGCCAACGAAAAACCATATCTGTCCCAAGATCATAGCTGCTGACATTTAACTTTTTAAAATGATCGCTGGTATAACGCGTAAAGTTTTTGGCGAAGCTGTAATTGATATTCCATTCGAATTTATCGTTCAGGTTCACACCGGCGCCAAACCACTGGTTATAAATAAAAGTAGTTTGCCAGCCTGAAATCGTATTAAAGATTAACCTGGCCCTGGTAACATTCATCCAATTGCCGGTATTCCAGGAAAACATAATGTTGTGCTTATTCCTGTATTGTTTATTGACATTCCAGTTCATGCTGTAATTGCGGGTATTGTCAGCATTAAACGGTTTGCTTTCCTGGATACCTTTATCATCAACAGCTATGCTTTGTACAATGTCATTGTTGGTAAATGAGGTATTGAGCCATCCACCGACACTGAGATAACGTTTGGGATTGTTGAAAAAATAATTCACCGAGAAATTATCCCTGATGGACGGGAGCAAATAGGGATTGCCCTGTGTAATAAAGTAAGGATTACTTACATCCCTGACCGGGTTAAGGTTGCTGAAGCCTGGCAGGATAACATCTTTATTATAATTTATAGATAGCTGTTTATAAACTATCGAGAGACCCGGCAACACATCAAATTTGTTTTGTTTGACCAGGATGTCGGAAGTGATCAGCCTGTTCGTCACTTGTTGTTCGAGAAAACGGATGGAAGGCGCGATGGTAAAGTCCTGTTTCACTTTATACTCGAGGGCAGGATTGATAAAAAACCGGTGGCCCACTCTCCTGAAATCGCTGCTCAGCAGATCGTTCAGCATTTCGAATTTGCCGTTCCCGTTTTTATTATAGGTATTTACGCCATTATTGAAGCGGCTGTATTCATAACGTCCTCCGACCCTGATCGTAAATTTTTTACTGATCGGTTCGCTATAATTAAATGTGGTCACAGCATCGGTTCTCGGCAATCTTTCCTTTCTTAGTTGTGCATACAGACTATCGTGGTTATTGGGATAAAAATAGCTGATGTCGGACTCAGACATATAGTCGTTAAACCTGTTATTTACGTCGAGATTGTGCCCTAAGTTGAACCTTCTTCCTTTTTTCTTCTTCGACATCCGGCTTATACTGATGCTATGCCGGTACCAATAAGTATGCGCATCATTATTCTGGTTGACACTGCCCTCGCTCAATGGCCCGATCTTATCGTTATCTCCGGTTATGCTGTTTACGCGATCTTCTTCCTGTAAGCCGATAAGATAGTTGAGATTGATAAGAATATTGGTTACAGAATCTGGTTTGAGTCTCGCGCCCGCTCCAATATTATGTCCGTGCGTTATCATATCGCCGGTCATCAGGGTATTTGTGCTGATAGTTGTATCGCCAATAAACTGGTTCATGTCAGTCGTTATCCGGCGTGGAGAATGTACATTCCCGTTAAAATATTGCAGGTACAACGATCTTTTTTGATTAGGTGCATGATTAAGATTGAATCCTGCCCCCTTACTGGTGGAAATGCCGCCAAAACCCTGCTGTCCTCCAAAGTTGATACCATTGATAGATACACCGCTGCCTGCATTGCTGTTCCAGACACTGGTGCTTGTGCCGTTGCTGTTACTTCGTATCCTGTCAAATCCACCGGCCGACAATAATTCAGAGTAACTAAAACCTGCACGGTTCAGGTTATTCATATATCCGAGTACGCTAACCTGTAATGTATCCCGGTAAATATTAGCGATGCCTCCTGCTTCATAAAGTTTATCGGTACCACCGCCGGCATATAATTTTCCAAACCATCCTTTCTTGACACCTTTTTTTAATGTTATGTTCACAACCTTGCCAACATTATTCGGGTTGTCATCCCCATTCCGCATCATCTCTTCCTTATCATCTGTTACCTGTACTTTGTCGATGACATTGGCCGGCAGGTTTCGGGTAGCCATTCTCGGATCATCGCCAAAAAAAGTTTTACCATCTACCAGGATCCTGTTTACAGGTTTACCATTTACGGTAATATTGCCATCCCTGTCTACCATAACACCCGGTAATTTTTTCAACAGGTCCTCGACTAATGCATTCGGCAGTGTTTTAAAAGATGATGCGTTGAATTCAATTGTATCTTTTCTAACTACTACAGGAGGTCTTTCAGCAATCACCAAAACCTCGTCCAGGGAGCGGGTATTGGGCGTCATGGATATTTTACCAATATCCATGACGGGCTGGTCCTTTGTGATTACAAATTCTTTCCGATAAACGCTGAAACCAGAAAATGAAATGATGGCGCGGCAGTTTAAATCCAGCGGGATTCCAGGCACTTTGAAATCACCTTCCGGCGTGCTCATCCTGTAGGTAATGATAACGGTATCTACTGCTTTAAAAACAGTAATAGTGGCAAGACCCAGCGGTTGGCCGGACACAGAGTCAATGATCTTACCTTTTAAAGTCCCTTGTGAATAGGCGATTACGGAAATGAAAAATCCGGTCAAAAAGAACAAAAGCTTCTTTCTCATGGCTGGGCTGGCTGGGTTTGAAGCGGAAATATACGACAACTTTCGTATCGCAGTTGTTCGATACGATTTTTTTTAAGATTTTAGGATAGATGGCCGTTAAGCAGGATGGAGATGCTCGTTTAAAAGTTTAAGGGTTTAACGGTTTGAGGGTTTCGTGATGTTCGAAGATTTCGAGGAATGGCACCACTACCTTTGTCGCATGGAAGATAAGGACAGCAACAAAGAATCTCTTTTTCAGCAGTTGCAAACATTGGATGAAAAAGAAATAGCCACAGCAAGTTTCCGCGAGTCCTTGTCCCGGATGCTAAATGATCTTATCAATGAAGATTTTGAAAAACTGGTACAATTTCTTTACCGGTTGGATATTGATGAAAAGAAATTGAGGAAGATATTAGAAATTAATACAGACCGGGATGCGGGTGAGATGATCGCTGAGCTGGTGATCGAAAGGCAACTACAAAAAATAAAATACAGGCGGGAATTTAAACGAGATGAGAATATAGATGAGGATGAAAAATGGTAGAAGAAAGAATTATGAATTAAGAGTTATGAATTAAGAATGTAGAGATTAGAGCCAGGATCAAAGGTTGAGAGGTCATTCACCACTGACCACTCACCATTCACCCGTATTAAAGCGACTTCTTCTTATCAAACATCAGCTGGTTTACTTTTTCCTTATCTTCTTTTTCTTTCCTAAGGTCAAACATAGTCCCAAATACATGGTCCCAGATGGTAGAGCTGACGCCAAATCCGTTGTGCTCATTCTTATAATGATGGAGATGATGATTTCTCCACAGGGGCTTCATCCACTTGAAAGGAGGATTCCAGGCATGTATGGCATAATGCATGGTACCATACATAAGATAGCCCAGTACAAATCCCGGGAAGAACATAAACGTATGTTGTCCCATCACCAGCCAGATAAGACCAAATACTGCTGAAGCAATGATCAGGCTGGGAACTGGAGGCATGAATAGCCGTTGCCTGTCCCTGGGGTAATGATGATGATTGCCGTGCAGGGTGTAAATGAATTTTTTTGCTTTCCCGCTTTGAGCAACAAAATGAAACAGGAACCGGTGAGCAACATATTCAAAGAAGGTCCAAAAAACCATACCACCGATGAATGTAAGAATGATCCTTCCGGTGGAATAACCCAAAGTGCTGCCGCTATAATAGAGCATGAAAACAATCACCGGTAAATACATTCCCCAGATTACCAGGGGATGTGTTTTGGTAAGCATTTCCAAAATATCGCTCTTAAAAAGTCTCGCCTGCCCCTTGTTATGAATCTTCTCAAACTCCATACTGCAAATATAGGAAAGACCCATAAAGAAGCGGCCGATCTGATGCGTAGCGTCCTTTTTGGTTTCTCGCAGCGGCGCGACGACGCAACGACCTTATAATGATGGCATAGCCACTGATGCTTGTCCTATTTTAACAATTCGTCAACCGTTTGAAATTTATAGCCTTTTGCTTTCAAATATTTTATCAACCGGGGAAGGTATTTGTAAAATTTATCCGTTCTTTCCGGGCCTGCACCGACATGCATCAGCAGGATAAAGCCATTCAATCCTGAGGGGTTCTTTTTTTCGTAATCAATGATAGAGCCATAGATCGTTTCACTGCTGCGATAGTTTTTCATAGCAGGCGTAGTATAGTCAGCCGTGCTCAACGTTCCCGGTGTATAATTGATCAGCTGGATATCCCAACGCCGGGTCCAGGCGGCAATCGTGTCGTTGTACCACTCATAAGGCGGGAGAAAAAACCTGGGAAACGGTCGGTATCCGCCGGGACGTGACTCTGCCAGGTGTGCTAACCGCTCATTCGGCTCCCACAGGTCGATCTCAAAACTTTCACGATCGATCAACAAGCTGTCCCTGTTGTTCCAATCGCAGTACAAAAGATGATGCCCGGAATGATTACCCAGGAAATGCCCCTGCTTCCAAAGTTTTTCAACCAATACATATCCCTGGAGGTTATCATTAAGTAGTTTGCCGGTAAAGAAAAAATTCGCCCGGACCTTTTCCTGTTTTAGAGTTTGAGCTATAAAATCACCGCCTTCATAAAAATCATGACCAGTGAACACAAGCGCGAGTGTTTTACGAGTCGAAGCGCCGCGAATGATGCCGCCGTGACTGTATGTAAATTTTTTCTTTGCCAATTCCCGGGATTTTTTGTCAGCGAAAGAGGCTCCTTCCGATTCCCTGACCGCAAGCAAATAGATCAGCGAAGCAGTTCCATCCATCGTTGGTTCATTGGTGCTGTAATCACCGTAATCATCATGGTATACAGCGAGATCACTTTGGAATGCTTCGTATTCATCCGGTTGATACAGCGTGATGCCGATAAGATTTTTATAAATGCTTGTATAAACAGGACCGTCTACCAACCCGCCATCTATCGGGTAATTCTTTAGATGGGTAAACGCAGAATGCGGATCGCTCGGAGTATCACCCCAGGAAGGCAGACCATACACCATGCTTGTGCCCCAGGGATTGCATCCGAACAGCCAGTCGATATTTGCCTGTTCTAATTCTGAAAACGTTTTATCACCTGTCAATTGACGATACCAATAGCACTGGATCGCAAATGAGGTGGTGAGATTGTTGCTGCACCAGATGAAAGGAATACCGCGGTAGAAAGCGTTTTGCTTAGCTCTGTTCCAGACAAGTTCGATTCCTTTTTTATAGTAATTCGAGAAATCAGATCTCGTAAAAGATTCACCTTGTCCTGGAAAATTCTTAATCTTTTTAAAAATACTTGCGAGTTCATAATGTCCCAGGTTGATAAATGGATACCACTGATAGTGATTTGCTGTGTCTGATCTCATCCAGGGCGTGATCGCCTCTTGTTGCGCAGCAAAAATGGCGCCTTTCAAACGCTCTTCTATTTCTTTTGCTCTCCCATTTGCACCCGGTTCCTGGTTTAGAATTTCTGCTTCGATCGCCTGTGCCAGCTCAACATCATCGTACCAGTTATCTTCAGCGTAGATATAAGGGGACCTGACTGATGCAGTTTGGGTAACGCCTTGCTTTTTGTAGCAATAATTAAGTGCAGACAACGCTTTTGTTCTTAGAATTCTACTGTAACCTTCATTTAATTTATAAAATAATTTTCCGCCCAGGTTAAATGCGCTGCTAAATTTCGCTGCAGTTGAACTCGTTCCAGTCGTATTGTTCATGAATCTTCCTCTCTGCTGAGGTTCACCACTTACAAAATATACCGGTCGTTCCAATCCCTTTCCATAATAATTTGTGTCCTGCCGCGGTATTCGCATCCCCATATGATCACGGTCATCCCCGACCTGGTTGAACATTATGTCTGCCGAAGGATGCATTTTTAACAACCAATCCAATCCCCATTTGGCTTCATCGAGCACATCGGGCACCCCGTTTTTACCATCAAGACCATTGGCTTGCTTTTCATCAGCAAAAACCTTTTTGAAATCACGATAGGCCATTAACAGGTGATAGGTAGCATTGGCCGATGTCGTTGCATATTGCAAATAATCACTGGCATCATGCCAGCCTCCGACGACATCAATATGCGTGCTGTCTTTTATCCCCGCTTTTTCTCCATATAACACATACCCATCATGCGTATGACAACTATCTTTTAAGAATGGGTTGAAGCCACTGCGCTGCTGGCGCATATAACGAAGGCAAAAATCGGCAGTGCCTTTATAGACATCATCCCCAATAGTAAACAACGGTGATCTTACTTCGCCGATCTTTAAATAATACTGGCCTGGTCTTTTAAAAGAAGTGAAGTTCAGGCGGTATGTTTCTTTGAATGGACCGTATTGGCCAAAATTTTTCCCTACGCTTCCTTCATACATGACCTGGTCTGACCGGGCATCGCGCAATTCAAAACCTACTGGAGAATTATTTGCAGATAACAGGCTGCCGGCTTCGGATTTACTTCCATACACAGCGACCTTTATCCCTGGCGGCATATAGCCCAGTTGATTGATACGGATCCAGGCTTGTTCATTCTTTTGCCCGAAAGAAAATAATGGGAACAACAATACGATCAACCATTTCAGTTTAGTATGAACCGCAGAGAATGGAAAAACCTCTGTGGCCCTCTGTGCCTTCTCAGTGGTCCTCTGTGGCCCATATTTCAAACTAAGACAACATTGCCATCTCTTCATGCCGTCAAGTTACAAACAACATTGTTAACTTAGCGCCCTCAATTACTACTGATGAAACTCGTTTCTTATATCAAGGATGATCACGAACAATTAGGTGTATTGGTCAATGGTATTATCTATAACATGGAAGTGTTGCATCCTGATCTCCCCGGCACGATGAGCATGTTCCTGAATTATTGGGAAGATACTTATCCTGTTGCCCAGGCCGGTGAACTGATGTTGAAAGAAGGAACCCGTACAACTAATCGCGGCATTCCGTTAACAGATGTACAATTGCTGGCCCCGATACCCTTTCCTACATCCTGCCGCGATGGTTATGCATTCCGCCAGCATGTTGCAGCTGCAAGAAGAAACCGGAAAGTGGACATGATCCCCGAGTTTGATCAATATCCCGTTTTTTATTTTACCAATCACCATAGCATTATGGGCCCTGGTGATGTAAAATGCATGCCTGATCATTTTGAAAAGCTGGATTTCGAGCTCGAAGCAGCGATCGTCATTTCCAAACACGGCAGGAATATCAGGGCTGAAGATGCAGATCAGCATATTGGCGGGTTGATGATCATGAACGATCTCAGTGCAAGAAGATTGCAGATGGAAGAAATGTTGCTAAACCTGGGTCCAGCCAAAGGAAAAGATTTTGCCACGGCAATCGGTCCCTGGCTGGTGACACTGGATGAACTGGCGGAAATGGAAATCGCCGCAAAAGAAAATCATGTGGGCAGGAACTGGAACCTGAAAATGACCTGCCACGTGAATGGCACACAGGTGAGCGAAGGAAGCCTGGGCGATATGGACTGGACATTTGCCGAGATCATTGAAAGAGCTTCTTATGGCGTGGATCTCTATCCCGGTGATGTGATCGGCAGCGGCACGGTAGGTACCGGGTGCTTTTTGGAATTAAACGGTACCGGAAAGCTCAATGACCCGAATTATACGGAGCAGTGGCTTAAGCCAGGAGATGTAGTGGAAATGGAAATTGATGGACTCGGGAAGCTGTCGAATACGATGGTGGCAGAGGAAACTGACTGGAGTATTCTCAATGCAAAGAAAAAATAAGGGCTTACGGAGAACTAATCCTTAAAATTCCTGGTCAAAGCAAAGCCGCCCCGTTTGTACCCTATTGAACATTCTTATCTGCACATGAGAAAGCTCAAAAAAAGACCCGGCAGCGGCTTGCGTATTGTCCTTAGATTACGACTTTCTTTATCCGTTTGATAGTGGCGGCGCCTTTGTTGGTCACCTTACCCAAAAAAGAATCCCTAACCTTTATTTCTTTTGCCGCATTTACTTCTGCTGAGCCAATTCCATGGTTATCGATGTCCATTGTCTGCACAACAAAATCGGCTGCAAGCAAACTTCCCACACTTTTGTTTTTGATGACGGCATTGTCAGCCTTGCCATTGAGCACTACATCACCCACACTTTTGTTATCGAGATTAATTGACTGAGCTGTGAGCTTCAGATCAACAGATCCGACACTTTTGTTATCTATATCCAGGTTATCAAAACTCAGGTTTCCCTCGGATGAAACATCTCCAACCGTTTTCAGGTCCAGGCTTTTGATCTTTTTAAAAGTGATATATACTTTCAATCCTTTTTTGCTGTTGAAGTTCATATCCTTCTTCATTGTGACAGTCAGCGTGGAGCCGTCATTCCTGACTTCAAAATATTCCTGCAGGTTATCGTCTGCTTCAATCCTGACTTCTTC
>DASSFT010000135.1:0-2921 GCA_035694045.1 Chitinophagaceae bacterium | reverse complement strand
GTCCCGAATACAGGAATGGCAGTAGCCATTGACCTGGGCGAATGGAACGATATTCATCCTGATAATAAAAAAGATGTGGGTGAACGACTGGCTTTGATAGCTGAAAAAATGGTTTATGGTGAAAAGGATATTGTTTACTCCGGACCGGTCTTTCAAAGCGCCGCAACGGATGGAAATAAAATAGTGATCAGTTTCACCAATACCGGCAGCGGTATGGTCACCAACGATGGCGAGGAATTAAATCAATTCGCTATTGCCGGTGCTGATAAAAAATTTGTATGGGCCAAAGCAAAAATAGAGGGCGACAAAGTGGTGGTATGGAGCGACGAAGTGGCTAACCCTGTGTACGTGCGCTATGCCTGGGCTGACAACCCTGACGGAGCGAACTTATTTAACAAAGAGGGCTTACCGGCTTCGCCGTTTAGAACGGATAAGTGACGAATTAATCTGTAGGGAGCAGTATAGCCCACAGAGAACCGCTGAGGACACACAGAGGACCACGGAGAAGAAACTAAATTAATAATCCGCTCTGCGGCTCTCTGCGTCTACTCTGTGGTTCTCTGTGGCCAGTTAATGTAGCCCACGAAGAACGGCGGAGGAATCGGAGAGCAGTACTGATAAGAATGATTAAACAAGAAATATGAATAAGCTTACAATTTTGATGTTGGTAACAGTCTTTGCAGGTCATGCATTCTCACAACCGCCGGGGATTGACAGCAGCAAATATCCAAAGCCCGTAACCTTTACTGCGCAACAGGATCATGACAACATGATGCAGCAATTAGGTATTAAAAAACTAAGGCCAGGGCCAAGTGGCAACGAATCGGCGCCCAACCATGCCAACTATGATGAGTCAATAGCCAATCCCTGCCTGCAATTGCCGGATATCCTCACTGCGAAAAATGGTCAAAAAATTACAACTGCTGATATGTGGTGGAAGCAACGCCGGCCCGAACTCATTGAAGAATTTGAAAGGGAAGTATATGGCCGTCTTCCGAAAAATATTCCGAAAGTAACCTGGACAGTAAAGACTGTAGACAGGGAATTTGTGGGCCGTACTCCAGTCATTGCAAAACTATTGGTAGGACATGTCGACAACAGCGAATATCCATTGATCAATGTAGATATCAACATGATGTTGGTGGTGCCTATGAATGTAAAGGGCCCGGTACCTGTGTTAATGATGTTCAGCGGACGGCCCAGCTTTCCGGCACCTGCGCAACCTTCACCGGATGAAATGGAAAAAATAAATACAGCCTTTAAAGAAATGATGATCAAAACTGATCCATCGTTAAAGGATATCTTTAATAAGTACCCGGCTTATTCACCCATTACCCGGTTACCTGCGCCGAACTTCTTTGCACCACCACCTTCCGGGGATTCACCCCCGACAGAACAATTGCTGGCGGCTGGTTGGGGTTATGTAACAATCGAAACCAACAGCATACAGGCTGACAACGGAGCCGGCCTCACGAGAGGTATAATCGGTCTTGTCAACAAAGGGCAGCCGCGCAAGCCTGATGACTGGGGATCGTTGCGTGCATGGGCCTGGGGAGCAGCACGTGGACTGGATTACCTTGAAACGGATTCGTTGGTCAATGCAAAACAGGTAGGCATTGAAGGAGTATCGCGTTATGGCAAGGCTGCATTAGTGACACTGGCATTCGAGCCGCGTTTTGCAGTGGGATTGATTGGATCTTCCGGCAAAGGAGGCGCCACTTTGCATCGCCGCGTATTTGGTGAGGCGGTAGAAAGTCTTACCGGCAGCGGTGAATACCATTGGATGGCCGGCAACTATCTCAAATATGGAACAGAGGAATCATCATTTGGCAAAAAAACCGGTTGTGATATGACGGTTGACTCGCATGAATTGATAGCTCTTTGTGCTCCCCGGCTTACATTTATCAGCTATGGCATTCCGGAAAAAGGAGATGCAAAATGGCTGGATCAGCAGGGAAGCTGGATGGCTACCGTTGCGGCGGGTGCAGCTTTTAAACTGGTAGGAGCAAAAGATATCGGTGTTTCCAATGACTATAAAACTGAAAAGATGCCACCCATGCTTACCGATATGCTGGGCGGAGAACTAGCCTGGCGGCAGCATGATGGGGGACATACCGATGCTCCGAATTTTAAGTTCTTTATTCCCTGGGCCAGCAAATTTTTGAAATATGAAAGAACGTCGTCACAGTAATCCCGGCAAATTTATCAATATGAAAAAGAGTTTTGTTGCGTTTGTGGTCAGCTGTTGCTTTATGGCAAGTGCTCCTGCCCAATTAAATAGTCCCTGGAAGGGAAAGAAATGCGCTGTTGTGCTTACTTACGATGATGCTATCAACCAGCATTTGGACAACGCGATCCCGGTGCTGGATTCCCTCGGGTTAAAAGCAACGTTCTATATCACTGCCTTTTCCAGTTCAATGCAGGCAAGGCTAAACGAATGGAGAAAGCTTGCAGTGCATGGTCATGAACTGGGCAACCATACTTTATATCACCCCTGTATCGGAGGAAAAGGAAGAGAATGGGTAAGACCTGAGTATGACATGAAAAATTATACAGTGCAGAGAATGATCGATGAAACGAGAATGACCAACCTGTTTTTACAGGCGCTGGATGGAAAGACAAAAAGGACTTTTGCTTTTACCTGCGGCGATATGAAGATCGGCGACTCATCATTTATCAATGCCATGAAAAATGATTTTGTGGCAGCAAGGGCTGTAAGAAACCAGATGCATAAGATCAATGAAGTTGACCTCTACAATATCGATTGTTATGTGGTAAACGGCGAGACCGCCACACAGATGATCGAATGGGTAAAGAAGGCCATGGAGACAAATTCATTGCTGGTCGTTCTTTTTCATGGTGTCGGCGGCGGCAATGCATTGAATGTAGAAATACAGGCGCATCGCGAGTTCCTGAAATTC
>DASSFT010000134.1:0-3636 GCA_035694045.1 Chitinophagaceae bacterium | reverse complement strand
ATACCATTGGTGTGATCGTACACGAGTTGAACAGTAATTTCATTACCTCTGTACTGGCAGGCATTGAAAAAATAACTACCGAGGCAGGATACGACCTGATCATTGCCCACTCTTCCGAAAGTTACGAGAAGGAAGCGGCCAATGCCCTTAACCTTTTTCATAAAAGAGTGGACGGTCTCATAGCTTCACTCGCATTTGATACAAAAGGTCTCGATCATTATTCATCATTTGAAGATAAAGGGATACCGGTAATTTTCTTCGACCGCGTTGAAGAAAAAAGTGAAAGCACCAAGGTGATCATCGACAATTATAAATGCGGCTACCAGGCCACGCAGCATCTTATCGAACAGGGTTGTCGCAGGATCGTACTGGTCACCGCCAATCTCAAACGAAATGTATACGCCCAACGTCACAAAGGGTATATGGATGCATTGTTCGATAACAATATTGCATTTGATAAGGATCTTGTATTGATAAAAGACCTGAGCGAACAGTGTGGGATAGAAGCAGCGATGGAGATCCTAAAAAAGAAACCCCTGCCTGACGGGGCTTTTATCACCAATGACTTTTCGGCCGCGGTATGTATGCAAACATTGAAAGATTACGGGATAAGGATCCCGGAAGATATTGCCGTGGTCGGATTTAACAATGATGCGATCAGCAAGATCGTGGAACCGCAGCTTACCACTATCCATTACCCCGGGATGGACATGGGAGAAATTGCTGCAAGAAACCTTATCAGTCATCTCCGCGGAGTGTCAAATATCAAACATACAAACACTATCGTGGTACGATCTGAGCTGATCATCAGGAAATCGTCCCTAAAAAAACAAAGCCCCCTTTAGGGAAAGCACCAAGAACCATCCCGATAGTCCTGAGCGAAGCAAAGGATCGGGACACAAGAACCAAAAAAAATTGAATATTTAAATAAGAAATCCGATCCCGAAGCTTCGGGATGAATGTCGGGAAACTTCTGATTAATATTTTATTTTCTGGTTTCCTTTGAGTTGGCACTAAGAACCAAAATGTAGGCAGTATGAAAAAAATTTTGTCGCTTGCTATATTGCTGATCACAGTATGTTATTCCTTCGCCGAAGATGGTTATCGCCTCTGGCTACGGTATGATAAGATTGACAATGCAACATTACTCCAACAATACAGGAATTATATCAATGCTATTGTAATAAACGGTTCCTCTCCCACCCTCACGGCAGCCAGGAATGAATTATTGGCAGGGCTGCAGGGATTGCTGGATAAAAAAATTTCCGAAGCGAAAGAAATAAAAACAGGTTCAATCGTTCTGCAAACGAAACCTGCCGGACAGGCGAGCCGCCCGGAAACCGGCGTTAATTACGACGAATTGGGCAAAGAAGGTTTTGCAATCGTCAGTTTCAAGGGAAATACAAAGAACGTCATAGTAATTACTGCCAATACCGATATTGGAATTTTATATGGCGTATTCCATTTTCTCCGGCTGATCCAGACTCAACAACCGGTTAACTCGTTAAAGATCGTTTCTGTTCCAAAAATCCAGCTGCGCATTCTCGATCATTGGGATAATCTGAATCGAACGGTAGAACGAGGTTATGCAGGCGCTTCGATCTGGAACTGGCACACATTACCCGGCTATATTGACAAGCGATACATCGATTATGCAAGAGCCAATGCCTCTATAGGCATCAATGGAACTGTATTGACAAACGTAAATGCAAATGCCCAGATACTAACCCCAAACTATTTGGAAAAAGTAGCAGCATTGGCCAATACTTTCCGTCCCTACGGTATCAAAGTATATCTCACGGCAAGATTCAGTGCTCCGGTTGAAATAGGGGGGCTAAAAACAGCCGACCCATTGAATGAAGAAGTAAAAGCCTGGTGGAAGAGAAAAGTGGATACAATCTATCAGTATGTCCCGGATTTTGGTGGTTTCCTGGTTAAAGCAAATTCTGAAGGACAACCCGGGCCCCAGAATTATCAACGCACGCATGCCGACGGCGCCAACATGCTGGCGGATGCGGTAGCTTCTCATGGAGGCATTGTTATGTGGCGTGCATTTGTATATAGCAATGAAACCCCCACAGATCGTGTCAAACAGGCTTATGATGAATTCAAACCCCTGGATGGGCAATTCCGTAAAAATGTTTTGATACAGGTAAAGAACGGACCGCTGGATTTTCAACCGCGCGAGCCTTTTCATCCTTTATTCGGCGCCATGCCGCAAACACCGCTGATGATGGAATTCCAGATCACAATGGAATACCTTGGACAGGGAACCCATCTCGTTTATGAGGCTCCTATGTTTAAAGAATGCCTCGATGCGGATACTTACGCAAGAGGAAAAGGCCTGCCTACCGAGCAGGCAGGCTCAACTGTGGCAAAGGTGATTGATGGATCTATAGACAATTATGCTCTAACGGGGATTGCGGGCGTTTCCAATATTGGCAATGAAAGGAACTGGACCAGTCAACCCTTCCTGCAGGCCAACTGGTATGCATTCGGCAGGCTGGCCTGGGATCATGGTCTGAGTTCATCACAAGTAGCCGATGAATGGATCAGGCAAACTTTTACAAACAATAAAATATTCCTCACTTCCGTAAAGGGAATGATGCTGAGTTCGCGTCAAACGATGGTAAATTACATGACACCTCTTGGGCTGCATCATATCATGGGAACCGGGCATCATTATGGACCTGCCCCCTGGGTAAGCAATGCCGGCAGGGCCGACTGGAACCCGGTTTATTATCATAAGGCCGATAGTATTGGAATTGGTTTCAATCGTACAGTTTCGGGAAGTGATGCCTTATCACAGTACACAAAACAGGCAGCCGATCAATGGAAAGACATGGAAAGCTGCCCGGATGATTATCTCTTATGGTTTCATCATGTACCCTGGAACCACAGAATGAAATCGGGAAGGACGCTGTGGGACGAACTATGCTACCGGTACAATGCAGGAGTAGATTCAGTACGCCGTATGCAGGGCTCCTGGGAAAAGATGAAAGGTTTAATTGACGACGAGAGATTTCAACAAACAAAAATGTTCCTGTCAATCCAGGAAAAAGATGCTGTGTGGTGGCGTAATGCCTGCCTGCTGTATTTTCAGACATTTTCCAGGATGGCCATACCGGCACAATATGAGAAACCGGATCATACGCTGGAATATTACAAAGGATTAAGATTCCAGTACGCGCCCGGGAACGGAAATAACCTGTGATAGTTATACCGGT
Source organism: Chitinophagaceae bacterium (assembly GCA_035694045.1). Taxonomy (GTDB): domain Bacteria; phylum Bacteroidota; class Bacteroidia; order Chitinophagales; family Chitinophagaceae; genus VBAT01. The sequence continues at coordinate 409 of DASSFT010000134.1, read as the reverse complement.
TCCACCTATGACGTCCCGCCCTTTGGGACGGGACAGAAAAAGAAAACAGGATGGGTTTTAGACAGGAGAAGTTTAATTTGTACTCAATAAAAAAAACAAATGGGAAATTCGAACCACAAAGTGGCTATTGTAACGGGCGGCGGTTCAGGCATTGGATTAGCTATCGCGGAAAAATTCACAAAGAACGGGATCGCAACGGTGATCGTGGGCCGCGATGAAGAGAGATTGAAAAATGCAAAAGCCCGTTTGGGAGAATGCTGTTACCCCATTGCGTGTGATGTCAGCAACCTGGCAGCCATCCCGGGACTGGTCGAAAAAATAGTCAGGCAATTTGGGCAAATCGATATACTGGTGAATAATGCCGGGATCAATATGAAAAAGGAGTTTACCGAAGTAACTGACGAAGATT
>DASSFT010000133.1:0-6887 GCA_035694045.1 Chitinophagaceae bacterium | reverse complement strand
AGGTAAAATGGGAAGAAAACGTTCGACAACTTTCAGGAAACTATAATAAGGCGCATCGAGGATCAGGTAGCGAGGTTTGTTGTCGGCCGCGAGTTTTGTAGCAAAGCCGCTACCGATACTTCTTCCATAAACGATGATGTGATGCTCAGGGTAGGTTTCCAGGAGGCATGTGTAAACATACTGCATGTCGTTAAGCATATCCTTTTCACTTCGCTTGCCGGTGCTTTTGCCAAAGCCGCGATAGTCGACCAGTACAACATCATAATTATACCGGTAAAAATCCCTGGAATATTTTGCCCACCCTTTTATGCTTCGTGTATTTCCATGAAAATAAAGAATAAGGCCAGCTGGCTTTTCCCGGTAAAAATGGAGGCCGTTAATGCGGACTCCTGGCTCTACATCAAAGAAATATTCTTTGAAAGGGATATCGTATTTGAACTGGAAATCGGCTTTGAGCTTCTCCGGTTTAAAGATGAGTTTTTCCTGGAAGAAGTAGGCCAGGATGGAGAGCAGGGCTATGCTACCAACGATATACCAGATGAAACCGGGCAATGAGTTTTGGTTTGTGGTGACTGCAATATTATTGAATTGCCACGGATTGGCAGTTTAAAGGTTTAATGGTTTAAAAGTTTAACGGTTGCCACGGATACACGGATGATTTCATTTTTTCCGTGAATGCGTAGCAAGTAGCAAGAAAAAGGTGCATAACGTTGTCGACGCCGCTGAATAGAAGAATTGCCACGGATACACGGATGACTGCTTTTTTCATTGAATCCGGGCAAGTCACGAGGAAAAGTGTGGACCGTCGTCGAAACCACTGAATTGAAGAATTGCTACAGAATACACAGATGATTTCATTTTTATCCGTGAATCCGTGGCTAAACTCAAGAGACAAGCTAATCTTCAACCCGCTTTAGCTTTAGATTGGTGACCGGGGCTACGATCAATGGAAATTTTTCGACCGTGACATTGGCGGCATCGAGACCAAAACCTCTTTCTTCAGACAGGCTGTGTTCTTTCAGCCAGAAATGCAGTTTCATTATCACCCGTTCAAAGAAGGGCAGCTCGTTGTCCTGGCTCAGGTATTTTTCCATGACCATGAACTGGAAATCGCCGACTGTATTGCTGCTGGCAAGGCTTTCATACCGGCTGATGATATTTACCTCTTTATTGGCAACGAGGTCTTCAACCACTTTCCGGAACATTAAATTGATGCGCGGCTCAATACGGAATCCCAGCCTGAAATCTACGCGGATGATATCATTCGGAATGATGTGTTCAACCTTGTACTCGCAGGTATAAGGATCATCCAGCGTGTCAACATGCACAAACCAGTAAATATCGGCCCGCTTGGGTTTTTTATTCAGGATCGAATAAATGATCTTATGTTCAATTTCTTTTGGGTTGTTGGCACTGCTGAGGTAAATAAGATGCGTTGCATATTTGGGCACCGAACGGTCATTGCTCAGCTCCTGGATCTTGGGGATATAATGTTCCAGGCGCACAAATTCAACGTAGCGATTCTTGATCTTCCGGGCCCTGTACCATACGTACATAACAATAAACATGAAGCCCCCAACAATAAGCGTGATGTAACCGCCATGAACGAATTTATTCATCAATGCAATGAAATAGCCAGACTCCACCGATAAATAGAATAGCAGGAAAATATATATCCAGGCAGGCTTTACACGCTGGAGCACGAGATAGTTGGCAAATAAGATAGTCGTCATTAACATGGTGACAATTATGGCGAGGCCATAAGCATTCTCCATATTGGATGACTTACGGAAATAAAGTACAATACCCACACAACCTAAAAACATCAACACGTTGATGGCCGGGATAAAAAGCTGGCCCTTTTCTTCCGAAGGATAGCGGATCTTCACCTTGGGCCAAAGATTTAACCGCATGGCCTCACTTATCAGCGTATAAGCCCCGGAAACCATGGCCTGGCTAGCAATGATAGCCGCTGTGGTAGCTATCACGACTCCCGGTATAATGAACCATTCGGGCATCAGGTCATAAAAAGCATTGATGCCCATCGATGTTTTTACTTCTTCTGTTATCTGCAGGCCGTTGCGATGAGCCAACAAATAAGCTCCCTGCCCGAAATAGTTGATAAGCAGGCAGGCTTTTACATATATCCATGAAATACGGATGTTGCCACGACCACAGTGGCCCAGGTCGCTGTACAATGCTTCAGCACCGGTAGTACAAAGGAATACGGCACCCAATAACCAATAGGCGCCCGGATAATGCCGGAGGAATTGAATGGCATAATGGGGGCTTAGGGCTTTAAAAATTTCCAGGTCATCAAACAAATGAAACGAACCCAGGACGGCCAGCATAGTGAACCAGATAAACATGACCGGTCCGAACAACTTCCCGATATTGGCCGTACCGAACTGCTGGAGAAAAAAGAACATGGCTAAAATGATCAGCACAATGATGACGACCGTTTCCGTGGTTAAACTCCGAAGGATCGGGAGTTCCTGTAAACCTTCGACCGCCGAAGTGATCGAGATAGGTGGAGTTATGATCCCGTCGGCCAGGAGGGCAGCCCCGCCAATCATGGCTGGAATTACCAGCCATTTTTTTCTTCTCCGTACCAATGCGTATAATGCAAACGTACCACCTTCACCCCGGTTGTCGGCGCGAAGGATAAGGATGACATACTTTAACGTAGTTTGCAGAGTCAGTGTCCAGATAATACAGGAAAGTGAACCGAGGATCAGTTCTTCACTGACTGTTCTCCCTCCAATGATGGCATTGAAAACGTACAGCGGGGAAGTTCCAATATCTCCGTAAATAATTCCAAGTGCTATTACTAGTCCAGCAACTGTGACTCTATTGGTCGGTATTTTCACTGTTTGAGCTTGTCGTTAATTCCCGGTACAGACTTCCTGTTCAGGAAACGCCTGCAAAGGTATAAGCAAAATTCAATTACAAAGAACAAGTTGTTAAAACTTTGCTTTTCCTCATTCCCGCCCGGCAGCGAAAGCATGGGCGAAGAGCCTCCGGTTTTATTAACGGATGAATGGAAAAAGCCGATGCAACTTTTTACCTTTTTTCTTCGTTGTTCATGTAATAACACGGTCTTGGGCATCGCCCAGAAACAAAAGTTGCTGCTTTTGGCAGGCAACTTGTAACTTTAAACCGCAAAAAATCGCAATACTATGGTTCGTGACAAACGAATTCTGGGTCTCCTATGCATCATCATTTCGCTTTCCGCCTCATCGCAAAGAATTGTTTACTCTGACTATGAAAGAGACGATACCCGCCGGCTGAACTTTGAAATAGCCGGAAAGATCGGTGGTAATTTCCTTATATATAAAAATATTCATAACAAAAACTGGATTTCGGTCCTGGACAATGACATGAAACAGATTGCCCGGGAAGAACAGGATTATGTGCCTGATAATGACAGGATGATCAATGTTGATTTTTTTGCCTATGGCGATTTCTGTTATATGATCTACCAGTACCAGAAGAAAAGCACAGTTCACTGTTGCGCTGTGATGATCGGAGGTGACGGGAAAAAGATCGGGGAGGTGGCCGAGCTCGATACGACCCACCTCAGTTTTGCCTCGAACAACAAAATATATACGGTGCTTTCCAGCGAAGACAAGAGTAAGATCATCGTTTTCAAAATAAACAGTAAGAACAAGAGAAATTACATGTTGACAACCCTGTTGTATGACAACCAGCTTGGTCTCATTAAGAAAAGCCGGCTGGGTATCGTGATGGAAGACAGGGACGATGATTTCCTGGGCCAGTTTCAACTTGATAATGAGGGCGACCTTATTTTTACCAAGTACAACCGGGTTAATAGTGAGAATATAGGAGAGGCAGCTTTTATCATCAAATACGCACAGGCCGATTCTTTTTCCGTGCATTCGCTAAATCTTGATAAAACCTACCTGGATGAGATACATATCAAGCCGGACAACTACAACAAACGTTATTTCCTGACCTCGTTCTATTACAAGCAACGCCGTGGCAATACAGATGGTTATTATTTCTATATCTGGGATAAACAGACCGGTAGCGTGATGATGGAGGACACTATCACGTTCACCGAAGACCTTCGCCGCGAAGCCAGGGGGAATTCCAATATAAAAATGGCTTTCAACGATTATTTCATCCGTAATATAATCACCAAAAGGGACGGTGGATTCATCATAGGAAGCGAATCCTACTATACGACCTCGCGAGGAAGCGCCTGGAACCGCTGGAATTACCTGTATGGCTCTCCCTATATGCGGCCCATTGATTATTATTATTATTCCCCTTATTACAGCAATTGGTGGAACTCCCGGTTTTATGATAATTCTAATTATAATGTCCGGTACCAGGCCGACAACATCGTGGTGATGTCTTTTGACAAGTACGGGAAACGTGAGTGGGCCAATGTGATCAGCAAGGAACAGTATGACGACCAGACCGATGACCTGATATCTTACCAGGTCATGAATACCGGCGGGCAGTTACATGTTCTTTTTAATAATATGGAAAAGCGTGTGCAGCTTTTGAATGATTTTACGATAACGCCGGACGGCAAGATCAACCATAATCCTACCCTCAAGAACCTGGACAAGGGTTATGAATTCATGCCTAAGTATGCCAAGCAGGTAAGTGCCAAACAAATTATAGTCCCCTGCCTGTACCGGAATTATATTTGCTTTGCCAAAATCGATTATAATTACTAAACCGAAGCTGACTAAATCCAAAACCTGTGATCGGAGTATTTAAACAAAAAAGCCCGGCCAATATTCTTTTATTGTTTGTGTTTGGCGTGTTGATCAAGCTGCCGATGTTTATGTATCCGCATGTCCCGGTTAGCCGTCCTTCCGATGGCGAGCTTTTCGACGCGATACTAAGATTCCTTCAGCCGACAGGCAACTCTTATCCCCGGTTATACCCGTTCATTGCTTTCGCCCTTTTATTTATCCAGGCGCTTGTGCTAACCAATTTTCTGAATAACCAGCGGATGATGAACCGGCCCAATTACCTGCCGGGGATGGCTTACCTGCTGATCACCTCCCTGCTGCCCGAATGGAATTATTTTTCCGCCCCGCTTTTTATCAATACGATCCTTCTGCTGATATTATCCGGCCTGTTTCGCATATACAACCAGCAGAACGCAAAGGGTACTATCTTCAATATCGGTCTTGCCCTCGGCATTGCCGGTTTCCTGTTTGTTTCCTCGCTCACATTTATCATCTGGATATTCCTGGCCCTTGCAGTCATGCGGCCGTTCCGCTTGAATGAATGGTTGCTTTGCATATTGGGAATTACTACACCGTTCTATTTTTACGCGATCTATATTTTTATAAAAGGAAAATGGAGTTGGGAATCGTTCCTGCCGCATATCAGCGTCGGCGTGCCTTCGCTGGAACAAACTGCCTGGCTGGCGGCTAGTGTTTTTCTATTGATGGTCCCTTTCCTGGTAGGGGGATATTATGTACAGGATAGCCTGCGTAAAATGCTGATCAACGTGAGGAAGGGCTGGAGCCTTTTACTATTGTACCTGTTTACCGCGCTGCTTCTCCCATTTGTAAATACCAGCGATACTTTTGAGAACTGGGTAATGGCGATGGTACCCCTGGCTGCTTTTCATGCCAGTGCTTACCTGTATGCCACCTGGCGCGTGTTCCCGCTGATCTTTTTCTGGTTGTCGGTTGCGTTTGTGATCGCCTACCAGTATTATGGTCCTGGCTGGGCGCCGGCTTAATATTTTGATAAAATGTTTTACACATTTAAGGACAGGTAAACGGAGAGCTATAACCGGCAATTTTCTATTTGTATCTTTGTTCCTATAAAATTTTATCGATGAAATTTGGAGTGGTTGTTTTTCCGGGTTCCAACTGCGACAGGGACATGTACGATGCTTTATCGGTGGATCTCCAGCAGGACGTTACCATGCTTTGGCACAAAGACAGGGACCTTAGCCAATTCAACACGGAAGATTGCATAATTCTACCGGGAGGGTTTTCTTTTGGTGACTATTTGCGTTGTGGAGCTATCGCAAGATTCAGCCCGATGATGCAAAGTGTTGTTGAGTTTGCAAATGCGGGTGGAAAAGTACTGGGTGTATGCAATGGCTTCCAGATATTATGTGAATCGGGCCTGTTGCCCGGCGCCCTGTTGAGAAACGGCAACCAGCAATTCGTCTGCAAGAATGTTTTTATCAAAGACTCTGAAGAAAATATTTTCAAAATACCGGTAGCCCATGGCGAAGGACGCTACTATGCCGACGAGCAGACCCTGGATGATCTGCAGGACCATGACCAGGTTATTTTCAGCTATTGTGATGAGAGCGGACGGATCACAGCGGAAGCCAATCCAAATGGCGCATTGAGGAATATTGCCGGCATTTGCAACAAAAACCGCAATGTATTCGGCATGATGCCGCACCCGGAAAGGGCCTGTTCCCTGGTATTGGGTAATACAGATGGAAGAGCGATTATCAAAAATTTATTAATGTCGGAGCAACTGGTAAACCCCTGATCCTCATCTTAGAAGGATAATTAGCATTCTTTTGTCAAAATTCATTTAATTGGTATACCCGCGGTGTCTATTTTTGACGTATATAAGTGTATAATAAATAAAAAAGTGAAAAAATACCTGATCATCGCACTGGGATTTATGGTGGCTACAACGGCAAAAGCTCAAATGCCCACCCCGGTAAGCTGGAGCTATACCGCCAAAAAGACCTCCGATAAAACTTATGAGGTTCGCCTGACTGCGACAATACAGTCTGGCTGGCATTTATATTCTCAAAAGCAGCCGGCAGACGCTATTGTAGAACCCACCAAGATCACTTTCAATAAAAATCCATTGCTGAAACTGGATGGCAATATCCGGGAGGAAGGGAAGATGGA
>DASSFT010000132.1:0-3916 GCA_035694045.1 Chitinophagaceae bacterium | reverse complement strand
TGTTGCAGACCTTTATCAACACGCATCCTGGCTCGGCCCGGAACAAAGAAGCTTCTGAAATAATAGATATCTGCAGAACAAAATTGGAGACAAAGGATTTCAAAAGCGCGCAATTATACTATGATATGGGCCAGTTCCGTGCAGCGGGTGTGGCCTTTGCGGCGCTACTGAATTCCTATCCCGAATCAGCACAGGCAGATGGATATAAGCTGATGACGATTAAAGCGTATTATCGCTACGCGGAAATGAGCGTGGAGGACAGGAAGGCTGAAAGGTTTGAACACGTAATAGACGAGGTCAACGATTTCGTAGATCGTTTTCCTGAGAGTAAATTGCGCAAAGACGCCGAAGAATTCATGAATTTATCACAGTCACAAATAAAAAAATTATCAAATGAGCAAGCTAAGACGCCAGCTTAGTGCCGGCATTACCAATAACGTGGAAACCAAAAGCCTGGATGATATCAAAAACAAAACAGGCAATATTTATGAATCCATTGCTATTGTTGCTAAAAGGGCTAACCAGATCAATATTTCGTTGAAAGAAGAATTGCATAACAAACTGGACGAATTTGCCAGTCATACCGACAGCCTGGAAGAGATCCATGAGAATAAAGAGCAGATCGAAATATCCCGGGCTTATGAAAGAATGCCCAATCCTGCCCTGCTGGCAACGCAGGAATTTATGGAGGATAAGATCTATTTCAGGAAAGAGGAAGATGAATTGTTCAGTTAAGCTGATTGATAAAGCATTTTGTAAGCGATTCGCCACAGGCGGATCGCTTTTCATTTTAGACCATACAGGTGGATATGAGATATTATAACTAAGTGGTACATTTGATAGAGATGTTGAAAGGCAAAAAGATATTATTGGGTATCACCGGCAGTATAGCTGCTTATAAATCCATTTATCTCGTACGGTTGCTGGTAAAAGCCGGCGCCGAAGTGAAAGTGATCATGACCCCTTCTGCAAAGGATTTTGTATCTTCTCTCACCCTCTCAACTCTTAGTCATCACCCGGTACTGGTTGACCTGTTTGATGAGCAAAGCTGGTCGAATCATGTTATGCTGGGGCGATGGGCCGACCTGATGGTCATGGCGCCACTTAGTGCAAACACCTTATCGAAAATGGCTAATGGGCAGTGTGATAACCTGTTACTGGCCGTCTACCTTTCGGCTACCTGCCCCGTGGTAGCTGCCCCGGCGATGGACGAGGATATGTGGAAACATCCCGCAACCCGGGAAAACATTAAGAAACTGGAGTCATTCGGGAATAAGATCATCCCGGTAGAGAAGGGCGAGCTGGCTAGCGGGTTATTCGGAGACGGGCGGATGGCCGAACCTGAACAGATCGTTCAATTCATTACAGATAGTTTTTCACCAGATCAAAATAAACCGGGTGTCCTGGCCGGTAAAAAAGCCCTTGTAACGGCAGGGCCGACATACGAAGCAATTGACCCCGTTCGTTTTATTGGCAATCATTCTTCCGGTAAAATGGGCATCGCGATAGCAAAAGAGTTACATAAGCGGGGGGCGGAAGTTACCCTGGTTATGGGGCCGGCATCGGTAGAGTTTTCGGCGAACGGCATTAATTTGATAAAAGTCGTTTCGGCGGAAGATATGTATAAAGCCTGCAACAAGGTATTTCCACGAGCGGATATTGCCGTGATGTCTGCAGCGGTGGCCGACTATACACCGGTAAAGAAAGCAAGTCAAAAGATCAAAAAGAAAGAAGAGCAATTCAGGCTTGATCTTGTGAAAACAAAGGATATTCTTAAGACCTTAGGTGAGAAGAAGAAAAAAGGGCAGGTGTTGGTGGGTTTTGCATTGGAGACAACGGAAGAGAAAAAACACGCGCTGGAAAAACTGGCGAAAAAAAATGCCGACATGATCGTATTGAATTCATTAAATGATACAGGGGCAGGGTTCGGCCATGATACCAACAAGATTACAATTTTCCGGAAAAAAGGCCGCCAGATCTCATTTGACACAAAACCAAAAGAAGAAGTAGCAAAAGATATTGTTGATACAATAATCAGGTTCCACTATGCATAAAAAATTTTTAGTTGCTATTATTTTCAGCACTGCTGTTTTGTTTGTACAGGGTCAGGAACTGCAGGCCCGCATTTCTATCATTTCGGTCAAGATAAGTTCCACTGTGAACAAGAGTGTGTTCCAAACATTGCAGACCTCGCTGACCAATTTTATCAATAACCGTAAGTGGACCAACGATGTTTACCAGACGGCCGAAAAGATCCAGTGCAATTTCCTTTTGAATATCGAGGAAAGCCTCGGTAATGACATGTACCGCGCAAAGCTTACCATTCAGGCAGCAAGACCGGTTCATAGTACTTCCTATAATTCGCCGATCATCAATTTCCTCGATGATGATGTTGTTTTTCGGTATGCAGAATTTCAACCGATCGAGTTCAATGAAAACCGGGTACAGGGCAATGACCCCGTAGCCGCCAATCTCACAGCGATCCTTGCCTATTATGTCAATATCATATTGGGGTTTGATTATGATTCCTTTTCACTTCGTGGAGGTGATATCTATTTTCAGAAAGCATGGAATATCGTAAACAATGCACCTGAGTCCGGTGGTATCAAAGGATGGAAATCATTTGAAGGGCTACGCAACCGTTACTGGCTCGCGGAAAACCTGAATAATAACCGGTTTGCGCTAATGCATGATGTTTTGTATGCTTATTACCGCAGCGGGTTGGATAGGTTTTATGAAAGTGAGGATGATGCCCGTAAAGGCATAATGAATTGTTTGAACTATCTCAGTACGATGGATAAGGACAATCCCAATTCGATGATCCTCCAGTTTTTTTTCCAGGGGAAAAGTAATGAAATTGTCAAAGTGTTCAGCCATGCCAGCGCAGACCTGAAAACACGGGCCCGCGAAATACTGATGAAAATTGATATTTCCAATGCCGAGATGTACAAGGAGTTGAAATGAGAAAATTTTTATTCCTCCTCTTTTCTCTATCCATATTACTGATCGTGTCCTGTCGCGACAAAAAGACATTGCCTGCAGATATATTGCCGCCTGATAAAATGCGGGATGTATTATGGGATATGATCAGCGCCAGCCAGTACCTGAATTTATATGTGTTGCCTAAAGATTCGGGTGACAAACTAGCAGCAACTGCCAGAGTATACGGGCGAGTTTTGCAGGTGTATAAGATCAGTAAAGATCAGTTTGATAAAAGTTATGCATATTACCGGGAACACGATGTTTTGCTGAAGCCCATCCTTGATTCGTTGAGCAAAAGGCAGGCATATTCGATTGAAAAGCTTCAGAAACGGGAAGACACCTTGCGAAACCCCAAACCTTTCTTCCGGGACAAATAGCATTTTTGCATCTACCTTCTCTTTTGACTGGTGTTTAATTAATGGTTTCCAGTAATACGGGTTATTTTACCTTCATGGTGAGCATATTGCGGAAATTTTTCTACTTCTTTGGCGTAGGCGGGTCCTGTTTCAGCGTAGACATCGTTTGCACGACATTTGATTCGTAATAGTGTGTACCTGAACAATCCTTCTATATCTGAATTGCAGCTATTAGAGCTCCCGCTTTTGATAGAAATGCTCTCGGAGCAAACGGAGGAGTATTTGGAGTTGCTGAAACAAGAGGGATACACCGCCAGGACGCTTGCATCAAAGGAAGCTGTTGTCAATTTGCAACTGGTGGTCGAGGCAAAGCTAAAAGCCGGAAAACGTATACCCAGAAAAACAGACACAGTATCAAGTCCCGCGGGCAAGGACAAGCAGCGACCCAACAAACTCCCCAAATAATAAGACCCGTCATCGAGGATTAAAGCTTTCCCGTCTTACGGCCAATCCCTAATTTTATCCTTTAAATTTTCATATGAATAAAGTTGTTTCTAATGCTGATGAGGCTATCAGGG
>DASSFT010000131.1:0-3080 GCA_035694045.1 Chitinophagaceae bacterium | reverse complement strand
TGACTCATAGAGGTGATAGATAGATTTCCAATCTGTTTGTTCAAATGATGGGGCCACTGCGTGGAGAGATGCAATGGCTGCTTCAAGATGGTAAGGCGATGCCTCACCCATCTCTGAAGCAAGTTCCAGGTAAGCCGTTCCCCTTTCAATAAGTGGCTTGTACCACTTACTCCGGTCCTGGTATTTTAATAAAACGATATTTCCCTTGTCGTCAATTCTTGCCTGCAATCGCGATGCCTGTAGACATAGTAAAGCCAGCAACGCAGTTACCCGTGAAAGGTTGGTAACCGGATGCAGGGTAAGAAGATAAGCGAGCCGTATAGCCTCCTCGCAAAGGTCTTCGCGGATCAGTTTGTCGGGGTGCGAAGAATTATAACCTTCATTGAACAACAAATACAAAGACTTTAAAACTACGTCCAACCGTTGAGGTAATTCTTTTCCTTGCGGCACCTTGAGCTCAATCTTTTCAGAGATGATCTTTTCTTTGGCCCGGTAAATTCTCTTACTGATCGCTTCATCATTTGTCAAAAATGCTTTTGCAATTTCATGGATACTTAATCCGCAAAGTGTTTTTAATGTCAATGCAATTTGAGATTCTTCAGGAATAGACGGGTGACTGCAGGCGAACATCATTCTAAGCTGGCTGTCCTGTATCTCGTCATCGAGAAAAAAATTATTCACTGTTGAACTAAGAGTATATTCCGATTGCAGCAGGTAAGAATACTGGGGGCTGATCTCTTTAAATTTTTTTTGCCGTCGCAAAAAATCGATCGCTTTATTCTTTGCAACCCGGTATAACCACCCGGAGGGATTTTCAGGAATTCCTTTATACCCCCAGGTATTCATGGCTTGCAGCAGCGTGTCCTGGACTATATCCTGGGCCGCTTCCAAATTTTGCAAACCAAGTAATCTTGATAGTACAGAGACCATCCTTCCCGATTCATGACGGAAAAGATGGTCTACTAACTTAGTAACACTGTCCACGCGTTGCTCCATTGTTTCGAAGCTAAGCAACTTACAAGAAACTACATCTTCATCACCTGTCTTACCTGTATGCTGCCGCCGTTCTCATAATCAGGATAATCTTCACAAATCTTAACGACTTCATCGTAGTTGTCTCCAGTCAGGATAAAGTATCCTCCAACTATTTCTTTTCCTTCTGTGTAAGGGCCATCGGTTACGGTTTTCGATTTCCCTTTGATCAGTTTACCGCCGGGAAGAAGGGGTTCTCCGGATACATACTTACCGGCCTTGCTAAGTTTTTCTATCCAGGCCATCCATTTTCCCATTTGAGCCTGCATAAATTCTGGTGAAGCATTTTGTGAGGGCCCACCACCCTGGAAGATCAGCATGAACTTTTCCATAATTGTTGATTTTTGAATGTAAAGTGATTTTATTATTAAAGACGATTGAACATTTCTGTTTGGACACCTGCATAAAGCGTCTTACTTAACAACTATGACGAATGGATATTCTTCACCCGGACAAGCAGGGCAATCTATTTTTTAGCAGTGGCGAACAGATGCTCTGCCATTTCTTTATCGTGTCCGTAAATATCATCCCGGAAGTTCAATTTTCCGTCGCGGTCTACCCAAGCCGTGAAGTAGCCAATGAATACGGGGATGGTTTGTTTCATCGTTACATATTTTTCTCTGCCGCTGTTCATGGCTTTGGTGATGCTGGCCTCATTCCATCCGGGATCATCACGCAAGAGGTATTCCGCCAGTCTTTTTGGTTCTGCCAGCCGGATGCATCCGTGGCTGAAGGCCCTTTTACTTTCACCGAACAAACTTTTCGAAGGAGTATCGTGCAAATAAATATTGTAACTATTAGGGAAAAGAAATTTTACCAGCCCAAGGGAATTGCCCGGGCCAGGCTTTTGCCGCACAGCGCCGCCATTCCACTCCATGTTGTGATTCGCTAAATAATTTTTATTTCGCTTCATTCCGGGTACCACCTCCTTTTTTATAATACTTGGAGGCACATTCCAGTAGGGACTGAAGACTATATATTTCAAATTGCCGTTGAAAATAACTGTATTATGGGCCACGGCTCCCACTACTACGTTCATAGTCCACTTGTAATCCCCCTTTTCATAAACATGCAACCTGAACTCGGGAATGTTCACCAGTAAATAGTCAGTAGACGGTTGAGCAGGAACCCATCGCATCCTTTCCATGTTAATGAGAATTTGACGGACGCGATCGCTGATCGGCCGGTTCATTTCTTTGAACAATGAAGCGCCGGCTGCTCCATCCTCTGTTAGTCCATTTCGGTGCTGGTATCTTTTTATCGCGGTAACCAGGCTATCTGTAAAAAATGCGTTCGTATCTTTTGCCGTCAGGTCCCCCGTCATTAATAATCTCTTTTTGATCTGAGCGATTGTAGTAGAAGAGTCGCCGCGCTTGTAACTTTTTTTATCGGCAATTGCTTGCCACACGCCGTTCTTTTCGGCCTCGTAATATTTCAGTAAATAATCTTTCAACAAATTGTATTGCCTGTTTACAGGTTCATATTCCGAAAGATTTTTTCCTTTGTTGACCAATAGAGAGTCTAATAAACTAACCGCATCAATTTTTTTTCGTGGGATATACCAGCCAAGATCTTGTGCATTAATATCTCTTCGCCCGGCATACGCCCTGGACGCGTACCGAAAGAATTGCCTTGTCAATAAGAGCTCGGTTTTTAATTTTAATGAATCGGGAGGATTGTAAGAACTCGAATCATTTAGTGAATCGAGAGAGGTTTGAAGAACAATGTTATATATCGAACTGTCCCCTGAGTAGTTCATGTAGTCATTTTGCTGGTTCAAAAAAGTAGCCGAGTAGTCCGCTATTCCCTCTTTAAAGAACCAGGCATATTGATAATTGCGCTGGTTATAGAAATCTCTCATGGCCCTGGCCATGCTATCGTGTAATTTTTCACGGGCAATGAAATTTTCCAGCTGTAAACTGTCAAAAAAAAGTTCAGAATAAGAATTGGCCGCGGAGATAGTCGTGTCCCGCCCTGCGACCAGGGGCAATGTTTTTTTTGATTCGGTTTGGCAGGATAAGATCACTGCTAAAACCGTCATTAATAGG
>DASSFT010000130.1:0-2120 GCA_035694045.1 Chitinophagaceae bacterium | reverse complement strand
CTCCCAGGAAATAAAATCTTGCGGCGCTTGTTTGCAGTTTTTTGCTTGCTGCGATTTGTCCGGCAATGTGGTCAGCTTCTTCCCCCGTGTAGATTGTATGCCCGCCTCCTGTAAAGACAATATTCAACGGCTGATCAACCTGTCCCCAGTTTTTTAATTGCGATGAATAGGAGTACAGGTGATGCGGGATAAAGAAGCTGTGATTTTCCTGCCCGCTGTTGCTATCAAAAACCTCTTTGTCTTTGTGACCTACGAAAAAATACCTGGCGTCTACCTGGCTATAATTTTTTTCCAGTTTTTGAAACCGGATAAGCTGCTGGTAATTCATTTTTCGATCAGGGGCCCCCGGTCCCCGCACTTCCATCAGCCTGGTAAAATGAAGGGCGCCGGAGTCAGTGAATAAGAGTGAAACCGGTACACCGGCTGCCGTTACCTCTTTTACGGCGAATTGCAGCAACTGGGGAAAGAAGATGGCAAGGTCAGGTTTGTATGTTTTCACAACTTCCAGAAGGGTAGCTGGCGGCCTCTTCTTATATGCCGAAAAAGGAATGGGTATAAGCGAATACGGCGGTTTGATGCGCAGCATTAAGAGCAATTTCATCAAGAAAGTAGCGGCCAGGTAGATACCGTACCGCAGAAGACCGCCCCGGGCGGTTGATCTTAATTCCTGGTGCTGGCTAACACCGGCTTCCAGTAGATCCTGGTTGATTATTTCGGGAGTAAGTCTTTTGTTGGCGGTAAAATATAACACGTATAGTTCGTGTCGCCGGGCCAATTCTTTAATAAGGTAATAAGGGTAGGAATTGGGCTCACCGAAATTGAATTTTGCCGGGGCATTGCCTGATACAAATAAAATCTTCATACAATGATTGCGTTAAATG
This sequence comes from Chitinophagaceae bacterium, assembly GCA_035694045.1. Taxonomy (GTDB): domain Bacteria; phylum Bacteroidota; class Bacteroidia; order Chitinophagales; family Chitinophagaceae; genus VBAT01. Next base: position 1,239 of record DASSFT010000130.1, on the reverse strand, counting down.
CAGGATTGTCCCTTGATGTGTATGCTTTTTTTTGATTAACTTTTTCAGGGGCTCAGGCGCCGGCGGTCCTGAATCCATAGATCATCCCGTATTCTCCTTCAGCACTTTTGGGAATATCGAATACAGTGAAATTATTCTGGTGCAGGATTTCCATAATGCGGGCAGAGCCTTTAAAATGCCATTCGATGCACAAGAAAATGACCTTTTCAAAGCCTTTGTTTGCATGCATAGTTTCCAGGATATTATACTCTTCTCCCTCGCAATCTATTTTCAGAGCAAGCTGCTGCCCGGGATTTTCCATTCTTATCTCGTTAAGCACATCCAGTATATCCCGCACTTTTACGGTGATGCTGCTGGTAGAATGTATGTTGTGATCTTTAATGAACGATTGCTCAGTGCTGGCAATGACTGAGCCCCCTTCAAGCATCGGCACGTCAACACTCCCCGTATAGTTGCTAATACCATAATTGTAGGCCGATATTTTTTCACTCACCGGTTTGTTGAGCGAAAAATTCTGTTTGGCCAGGGTGTAAGTTTCTTCGAAAGGTTCGTAAGAGTATATTCTTTTGACATTGGGGAAAGACGAAAAATACAAACTGGCATATCCTACATTCATTCCAATATCCAACAGGACGCAGGGTTGCGTCGTAGAAATATTATAATAGTTGTCGAAAAACATTTCGTTGACGACAGAAAGATTGGCCTGCGATGAAACAGGATAGATAACCCCATTGACCCTGAATGTAACCTTTCCATTCCCGGCTTCGGCAACGCTTACGCCCGGATTATTAAGCAGGTTAACCAGGAAATGCAACTGGGGATGATTAAAATACCGGATCGCATGAACGGGGAAAGAATTTTCCTTATTCCCATCGAAAACAAGCATGCCTCCTTTGCGGTGAACGAAGGAAGTCGCTTTCAAAGGGATGTTGTTGTTTGCAAAGGCGTAGGCGACTGTGTGTGAGCGGTATTTTGCCAGAAAGTACAAATAGGCGATAAACTTGCCGAGTATCCGAGTTAGCTTCATTCTGTTTTTATAATTAAAAAATATAATCTGCTGTTCTTTTTCAAGCCTTTGTATGGCTTGAGAGCTGCAAATATATTACTTCTTTAATGAGCTGGACCGCTTGTGGCGAGTGGCCCAATAAGTGTAAACACGGGGGAAGCGAAAGGTTAACGGTCAATGGTTTGTGACAGAGCTAAGGATAAAATTAGTGGTTAATGGCTGGCATGGGTAGC
>DASSFT010000129.1:0-6236 GCA_035694045.1 Chitinophagaceae bacterium | reverse complement strand
CCATTGCCGAGGCGATAGCCGTTCCTTGCTTTATCGAGGTAATAAGGAATATTGCTCATGCTTTCCATACCTCCTGCGACCACGATATCATTATCTCCATTGAGAATGCTCTGTGCTCCGAGCATGATGCTTTTCATTCCGCTGGCGCAAACTTTATTGACGGTTGTGCAGGGCACATTGGTGGGAATGCCGGCGAAAATGCTGGCCTGTTGTGCCGGCGCCTGGCCGATCCCTGCGCTTACTACATTTCCTATAAATACTTCCTGTATATCCTCCGCTCTCACTCCCGCTCTGCTTATTGCCTCTTTAATGGCGGTGGCTCCCAATTGAGGGGCCGGAACGGATGATAAAGAGCCGCTTAGGCTGCCGATGGGGGTTCGAGCGAAACCGACTATGTAGACTGATTTTGACATGAGTTAAGTATGAATTTAGAGTGCGAAGTTAACGATTGTTAGCGTGTCTTAAATCGGGCATTGTGTTAGTTTATTTTGCCAGCAACTGTACTACTATCACGGCCTGTTGCGTCGCACTCCCGATAGCTATCGGGTTCGACGTTCGGTTGGCTATTCGGCTTAGTAATGGATAAAAATGTTTTTTGTCTAAGTCTAAAAAATCTATCTTGGAGTCTGCTTCGCACCTTATTCTATCCATCTCCCTGTAAATTCTTTATTGTCTCGTTCAGTTAGCCCACCTACGTTAACGGAGATTGTTATTAATTAAAACCAAGGTTATGTCTAATAAGCCAGAAAGAGCCCACAACGCTTTTGCAAAAGCAATAGTATTTTTTCAAGAAGAGTTAAATAGGTCTCAGTCCCCAACCTTGAACCTTTTATTTAACTCAATAATTGCACGGTTAGTTACTACCAATGAGACTTTTCATAAGCTCAATATCGGGTTTAGTGAAAGAATTATGAAGGGGCAAAGCAGTTTTCAAATAGTTCAAAACCATGTTACGTCAACAAATAGTGATTTGGAGAAGATTGTAAAAAATGGTTCTCGGGATGAATACCTGTCTCCAGAAGTTCTCAAGGCATTTGAGAATGAAAACAGGATGAACGAAATCATGATTGCAATGGTACTCAAGCAAAACGAAGTCAGGACCGATTGGTTTAATCACCTAAAAGATGTGCTCAGTGATGTGTATGTAGAATTTGTAAACATAAACGCTTCAAAGGATACTTTGGAAAAATTGGGGGAGACATTGAAAATGTTATGCAGTTTATTTTTACCGGAAGATGTGAACTTTTTAAGAGAGTTATACGAGATATGGAAAGCGCGACCATCGTTTGATGAAGCTGTTGAGAAAATCACATGGCTGGATAGTTACAATAGTAGGTTACTATTTCTGCAAATTCTTTTGAATCAGTTTTTTGGAAGATTTTAGAAGGGAAAGCAATAGCTTTTAACACATTAAAGGTATTCGCTGCAGGACGTAGCGGTTGATGTTTGTCCTGCACCAAACGAGTTGAATGACATGACTCATTGGTCCGTCAATGTTACTAGACGCGTACAGGATGCTGGATATAGATGCCTGAAGTTCGTTACCACCAAGATGGATCCAGCATCCACTATCCAGCATCCAGCATCTCAAACCCTCCCATCCCCAACTTTCATCCTCTGAATCATCCCCAACACAAAACACCCAACACTCGTAATTGATGTAATCGTTCTGAGTGTATGAAACCAATCCCATTTCTGTCTCAAGGAATCCCAGTTGGCAGGTGCGGTAGCTTCGGTCCAGGATTTTATTTGATTGTCGATTGGCACTTCAACAGCTACTGTGATGATAAGGGTGACAACCATTAGAAGAAATGCAAGACAATAGAACATGAATGATTTGCTGTTAACGCGGCGGCTTAGGAAAATAGCGATGAGCATGAATATTAACGTAGCAGGCATAATAATGGCCATGGGAACCGCTACATTACCGATAATTGTTTTGCCAATATGGATAAACTCTGCGACAGAAAAATCAGGCAGCGATCGCGTCAGTGTAAACCATGTTCCCCAGAACACACCCATGACCAATGCGGCCAGCATGACCGAAATAAATTCAACTGTTCTTAGTTTCATGTTTATACGTTTCTCGCAATCCCGCAATTGTGCGGGACAACGACGCAACGAAAAAAAATCTACATTCCACCACGCCTAGTATTGAATGACCTCAGGCATTTTTACCGCAACGATGTCGAGCTTTTCAATGGTTATAGGTTTTTCGAAAAGTTCAGTTGTTCTTGCCATCAGTGTTTTTGCCAGTTTGCCTGAAAGATGTGCCTGCCTGCTTTCTTCGTCAGGGAAAGTATCCAAAATAATAAATGTGCCCGAACCAAGACGCAATGCCTGCCAGGTAGAGGTTTTACGCTCCTCCTCGATCACAGGAACGGCATCGCTAAGAAGTTTCTCAATCTCGGATTCTTTTCCTTTTTTGGCTTGCATAGTGACCATTAACGCGAGCTTGTCCATATTCGTTTGTTTAACAGGGTTATAAATATTGTATCTGTTAATTCGCTACAACTATCTTACCAGCATTTCTCAGATCCCGTGGTGATTATACCCAATCATGGACCCCTGGCATCAAAAGCCTGTAAATTATTTCCCTGTGTATCGGGTATTTGCTTTGACTGTGCATAAAATTCATCACCACTTACCACTCACCTCTCACCACTCACCACTCACCTCTCACCACTCACCTCTCACGCATTTCTCCTTAATTTGCCCAAACAAAAAGCCGAATCCCTTGCCACGTACAATCTACCGGGTCTATGTTGTTGAATTATCAAAGCGGGTATTTACCGAAAACTGGAGATTCCGTGCTGCCAACCCACAATTTAATGGTGTACTTGAATGTCTTTATGTAGGAATGACCAGTAAGACTCCGGCTGAGCGCTTCAAACAGCATAAGACTGGTTATGCTAATAAGAAAGGACATAAAATATCGGCTTATATAGCCGAGAAATACGGCGCCTATCTCAGGCCCAGTCTTTACGATCATCTCAATTTGAAACCGATGACAAGGACCCAGGCCCTTGCTATGGAGAAAAAACTTGCCCTCGATCTCCGGAGACAGGGATATGCGGTCTGGTTTAATTGAGAGAAAGAACGCGGATCATTATGACCATTATGATTTTCACAGATCATAATTTTGATGGAAATCACAATTATATAGCAAACACCATAATCTGGCCTAAAAGCCTGAACTTTACCGTTTCCCTCAAGTGTAATCCGATGACTGAAAATCTTTATACCAAGACTTACGAGTATGCTATCACAATGCACGAGTCTGGCGTTCAACAAAACGAAATACTAAACTATCTCGCATCCGCTGCTGAAGCTGCAGCAGGAAATGGGACGGCTGCATCTATATTGTTGCTCGATGAAAACGGGTTGTTGAGAAATGGTGCCTCACCACAGTTACCAGAAGATTACCTGTTGGCGATAGATGGATTGAAACCGGATGCCAATGTTGGCACCTGTGCTTCCGCTGCGGCAACAGGAAACGTTGTGGTCACACCCAGTTTTTATGCGGATAATAAATGGGCTGAATTGCGTCACCTGCCCCTGGCATTGGGTTATGTGGCTGCCTGGAGTATGCCTATCAAAGACAACGACAATAAAGTGATCGGCACTTTCGGCACTTATTTCCGTCAATACCGTCAGCCTTCCTCGGAAGAAATGAAAGGCACCGAACTGCTGGCTTCAGCAGTGGCCATTGTACTGGCAAAAACCACTACATCGGGAAATAATAATCCCGGAGTCATTAGCCTATAGTCGTTAGTTCTCGTCAAAATTCCATTTTCGGCGGTGCTATTTAGTAATAACTTTACTAAGCCATGAACCGGCAACTGCTCATATTTTGTTTCCTGTTGTTACTGGGCTATTCCTGTCACAAGGAATATAGCTGCGAAGGTTGCGTCCCGGGTGCCGGTAACCCACCCCCACCCCCTCCTCCGCCAGGTCAGCAGTCGCCCCTTATTTCAGCATTGAATTGTACCAATGGAAATTTCTCATCAATAGCCTTTGAAGCAACTCCTTACTCAGGTCAATTCAATATTTCCTATACGGGAGGGAATGCTGCGGCTTATAAAGCAGATACAATTTTGTCTACCGGTGTCCCGGGCCTGAAGGCTATTCTAGCCGCCGGGACCCTGGCAAATGGTAATGGCAACTTAAGTTATTCGATTTCCGGCACACCTGCCACAACTGGTAGTGCAATATTTGCTATCAGCATCGGGGGAAAGAATTGTACTGCCACATTACAAATCGATCCACAGATCGTCGTGCTCAATGGCATCATACGAATTCCCATTGCTGTAGAAAAGGAACGAAACCTGGTTGTGCTCGGTAGCGGTAAAGTAAAAGCCTGGGGCAGTAATCAATTTGGAGAGGTGGGCGATGGTACCACAACGATGCGACGCACGCCTGTGGAAGTAAGCGGACTTACCAATATAGCCACGGTAGCTGCCGGCGGTTACCATTCCCTCGCACTTGCCGTAAATGGAAATGTATGGGCCTGGGGAAAGAACGACCAGGGACAATTAGGTAACGGAACGTTGTTCGAAGATCATATTCCCAAGCAGATCGCTGGGCTAACGAATATCATTTCTATTGCCGCCGGTTTTGATTATTCCCTGGCATTGCGAAATGATGGTACCGTTTGGGCCTGGGGCGCAAATTTGTGGGGTGTGGTGGGTGATGGAAGTTATAGCAACAGGCATTCACCGGTACAGGTAAACAATCTTTCGGGCATAATCGCCATTGCGGCTGGCACGGAACATTGCCTTGCATTAAAAAATGATGGTACAGTATGGTCCTGGGGATGGAATGCCAATGGATGCCTGGGTGATGGAAGCAGTATTGCGAAACGTTCGACACCTGCGCAGATACCTGCGCTATCGGGAATAAGAGCTATTGCTGCCAATGGATCTATTCATTCATTGGCTCTCAGGAATGATGGTACGATTTGGGCATGGGGAGACAATTTTTACGGGCAGTTAGGTGATGGCAGTTATACGGAGAGATCTATTCCCGCGCCATTGACCTCATTGACCGATGTCGTTTATATTGGAACAGGCGAGCGCCATTCTTTTGCTATCAAAAATGACGGCAGCCTATGGTCGTGGGGATGGAACGGGAATGGGCAGCTCGGTGTTGATTTTAGCTTTACTTATTTTCAACCTAACCCGGTTAATATAGCGTTGCTTTCCGGAACGAAACGAATCGCCGGTGGCAGTTTTCATTCGATGGCACAAAAATCAGACGGGTCTGTTTATACCATGGGAGGTAATGTTTTTGGACAACTTGGAGATGGATCGAGTGTGCTGAACAGGTATGTCCCGATGATTGTCGACGGGTTGTAGAGGGGATGCTAGATACTGGATACTAGATACTCGATCGCATCCTACATAAAAACCAGCATCCAGCATCTGGCATTCAGCATCCAGAATCAGCTGATTCGCCTGCAATGACAATCCAGTATCTAGTAGTATATTCAGCAAAAAATCTATCCCACCATGAGCAAAAGACTATTTTTCACCGTCGTTATCTCATTTTTCAACTTGCTGTCCATTGCTCAAAAACGAAACCTGACTCCCAATGATATTTACCGCATCAAATCTACGGGAGCCGGCCTGGTATCACCAGACGGAAACTGGTTTGTCTACACGCTTACAAGCACTGACTCGGCAAAAAATAACCGCAATACCGATATCTGGATGATGAAATGGGATGGTACCGAGAACATACAACTGACCAATAGTCCAGATGGCGAAAGCAATCCTCAATGGAGCCCCGATGGAAAATATATTTCATTTACAGCAGCACGCGGAGGTGGCAGCAGCCAACTCTACCTGCTTAACCGTATGGGTGGAGAAGCAATTAAACTGACCGATGTCAAAGGTGAACTGGGCGACTATGCCTGGAGTCCTGACAGCAAAAAGATCGCTCTCTTGCAGCGTGATCCACTGGATACATCCAGGGAGCAGAAAAACAAACCCTGGGTAATTGACCGCTATCATTTCAAGCAGGATGTGTCGGGCTATTTATATGACAAACGTAAAACGCATATCTATCTTTTTGATGTAAAGGAAAAGAAACTCGATACGCTTACTCGCGGTAAATATGATGAGGGCAATATTAAATGGAGTCCGGATGGAGCACGGATCGCGTTTGTGAGTAACCGCACAGAAGACCCGGATAAAAATGAGAATGCGGATATTTTTGTGATCGAAGCAAGGCCT
>DASSFT010000128.1:0-3193 GCA_035694045.1 Chitinophagaceae bacterium | reverse complement strand
TGAGATAAACTTCCAGGATTCTTTTCTTTCCCCATATCTTTTCAATCATGAACGTGAAATAAACTTCCAGCCCTTTCCTGATCCAGCTTCTTCCCTGCCAAAGAAATACATTCTTGGCTACCTGCTGGCTGATAGTACTGGCTCCCCGGCTGCGACCCGGTTTTCTTTTGTTATACTCCATCGCTTTCTTTATACTCTTCCAGTCAAACCCACTATGATCGGGAAATAGTTGGTCTTCCGCGGCAATGACGGCCAGCCTGGCATTGACAGACATTTCACCCCTGTCCACATAATCTCTTTTCAAACCATGGCCCGTTATCCAGCTTACGAATTGCGTAATAGTGATCGGAGGATCTATCCACTTTAGTAAAATGATATAAACAAACTGGGCAATGACCAGGATAAGAAATATCTTTTTTATCCATCGCCAGGATCTTGATAAAAAATCTTTAGTTGTCATATAAAGCTGCAATATTAAACAACTAAATCAATTGCGAAGTGACTAAAATGGTTTGGGTGCCCGCTGAGGAATATGAAAGTCGAGGACCTGGAGGCGAAATTTTTTGTTGATCCTGAATTTCTTTCTTTTCACCACCCATACAACGCAATTCCCGAACAATTTTACCAGGAGAGGTCCGTAACCAATAACTAAACCGGTAAATATTGCTTTGCCCGGCGGTACCTTTTGAGCAACTGCCAGGCCCGCTGCAGTGAGCGCCGATCCAGCACCGATCAGCAATAATGTTTTTACATCCGGCAGTTTAACGGGCTTTTTCTCCAGGATCACTTTAACCACCTGCGGGCGATAGACAGGATTTCCATCAATGAATATGGTGTCGTTTCGCAACAAGGTGATGGTACCTTTCCGGTAACTGCCGTCTTCCAATCTTAGTTGGATCATGTCCCCTTCGGTATAGGTCCGCTTCTTCTTGTATCCCTTTTTAACGAATAAAAATCCCTGCTGTGAAGATGAAACCAACGACGAAAGAAGTAAAAACAGGACTAGGAAAAAGCGCAGTCGGTTCATATAACCAAACTTACAAAACCGGTCCTGCATGATTTGTTAAATATCCGGTACATTCTGATTTTGGTTTTGCCACGGATACCTTTAGCCGTTTAAAGGTTTAATGGTTGAAAGGTTTAAAGATGAAGACTTGCCACGGATACACGGAGAATATGGGACAGTATTTTTTTCGCTGCGTCGTTGCGCCGTGCCCGCCGCCAAGGCTTTGGCAGGCGCGGCCGCCGCGAGAAACAGAAAAGATGCCACGGAGAAGATCGCCACGGATTCGCGGAAAAAAATGAAGATTTTAGCTTTGCTCCGGCTCTGATTCTCGCTCTGCTCCTCAAAATATCCTCACACGATCTTCTTCAATACAAGCAGGTCCCAGATGATAAGCAGTCCAAGCACGATAAGGATGAGGCCGTTGATCCTGCCAATGATATGAATGTTGCGAGGAGTCAGCCGGTTCCTGATTTTCCCGGCGAGGAATACTTTTGCGATATCGGATCCCAATACAAATATGAGACAGGTAGCAAAAAAAATGATCCGTTGCTGTATGGTGTTTTCGACGGTGCCCGTGGAAGCTGCGACCCAGATAAGAAATACCGCGGGGTTTAGTGTATTCATCAGGAAGCCTGAGAAAAAAATCCTGGCATAGTCTCTTTTGCGGAACTGGATCATGGGCTGTGTCGCATCCCTGATAATGGTCTTTTTGAAAAACAAGTAATAGATACCCAGCGATACAAGAAAGATGCAACCTGCAATACCTATCTCGACGATGTAATCTGTAAGTTTTTTGAATAGTTGTGTAAAGGTTGTGCTGATCAGGACAAGCAAAATATCGCTCAGGGAAACGCCCAATACAAAAGCAAGGCCACCTCTATGCCCATTATTCAGGCTTTGTTTGATAATGGAAAATAAAACAGGTCCTACCGACAGGCTTAACCAGATACCGCATGTTAATCCCTTAAGTAGTGCTTCCCACATGCAGGCAAATTATAGTTAATGATAAAAATTTCCGGCAGGAGTTATCGTACTCAGCCCTGGATGGTGCCCGTCAGTAAAAACTGCTCCCATTCCTTCAGCATTTTTCCTTTCATCACCCTCGGGAATTTATGCTGGTCACCGAGCTTGCCTTTTTGTTCCATGAACTGCATGAATCGTTGCTCCGACAACACCTCGAGGAAAACTTCTTTTAACGCACTATCTCTTTCGGTAGCATAGTCGTCATTAAGGGTCCTCAGGTTTTCATCAATCCTCTTTTTTAGTTTTTCAGGATCTACGCTATCGTTGGTAACGATATACCATTTATGTGCAAACAGGTTTTCATAGGGGAAGCCCACAACTGTATACTCCGGAATGCTGATGTTGAGCTCTTCGCTTACCAGGCCAATGGCCCTATTCATATTCTCCACGCTTAAATGTTCCCCTACCAGGCTGAGAAAACTCTTGGTGCGTCCTGTGATGAGTATCTCTCCTTTTTCAGGATTGATAAATTTGACGGTATCGCCCAATAAATAACGCCATACACCCGAGTTGGTGCTCATGAGCAGGGCATACTCCTTTCCTTTTTCTACTTCATGGATCATCTTTGCTTCGGGATGCTCAATCATGACACCTTCCGAATCAAAGTTCTTATCATCGAAGGGGACAAATTCAAAAAAGATATTGTTATTGAGGATTAAATTGATGCCACTTGTACCCTTGGCGCGGTAACCTAAGAACCCTTCGCTGGCCAGGTAGTTCTCTACATATACGATGGGTTTGCCCAGCAATCTTTCAAAACCTTTTTTATAGGGTTCAAATGAAACCCCACCATGTACAAAGAAGCTGAAGTTGGGCCATATCTCATGGATGTTTTTCAATTTGTATTGCTCGATCACCATCTCCATACACATCTGGCACCAGGCCGGCACTCCAACAATATAACCGATATCCCATTCTTTTGCATGCTCAACGATCTCGTTCAATTTTTGATTCCAGTCACCCAATGCTGCGATACGGCCGCCGGGTTTATAAAAACTCTGGAACCAGAAAGGTCTTTTCTTGGCGAGAATGCCACTAAGGTCTCCGGCATACCAGCCGGCATTTCCTTTTTTAAGATCGGTTGCTCCACCTATCATTAAAAAGCCTTTGGTCATTGCTCTTTTATTCGCCTCTTCATATCGTATCAGGCTTAATAGTTGGCGG
>DASSFT010000127.1:0-4854 GCA_035694045.1 Chitinophagaceae bacterium | reverse complement strand
AAGTTCCAGCATATCGAAAATATAAATAAGATCCAATTGCCCTGGTTTGCCTTGCTGGCCTTATTCGTGATCCTGCTGATCGAGATCGCCCAGCTGTTTAGTATGCTCAAGGCCGTCAAACGGGAGTTTATGCAATTTGATCCCGACAACTGACATCAAAGAACCAAGTGAATAATATAGCGACAAAATAAAAAACCTCAGCCGGTGAGCTGAGGTTTTTTCATATACGTTTCGTCTATGATTTATTTCATGAACTTCTTATAACGTTTCTTCCACCACGGTTCTATCTCCGGGAGCAGGGACTTAAACCAGATGGTATACTGGAACGGGTTCTTTTTTATTTCCCGCCGTATCTGGGACAGGCCTTTGTAGCAGTAGTCCATCACTTCATTCTTGTTAATATCAATAGCTCCTTCATATTCACCTGCGAACACATGATCAAACTCAAATTCGCTAAGGCCATTGTGGAATTCAGCGCTATAAATAAAATCAAATAACTTTTCGATAGGGGTGTTGAATCCCATTTCCTCCTTCAACCTTTTTTGTGCTGAAGGCAAGGTTTCTTCGCCTGGCAGGGGATGACTGCAACAGGTGTTACTCCACTGACCGCCGCTATGGTATTTATCGAGTGCTCTCTGCTGTAACAACAATTCACCTTTCTTATTAAAAATAAAGATGCTAAATGCCCTGTGAAGCAAGCCTCGTTCATGCGCCTCCATTTTTTCCATGAAGCCGATCGGTTCATCGTGTTCCGTCACCAGTATTACTTGTGGAGATTCCATGCGTCTTGGTCAGGATACAAATATCAAGTTTATTTCACGCAATCTCGCATCACACAGGACAATGTCGCAATGGCTTACTGCCGATTTCGCTGCGTCGTTGCGTCGTTGCGAGAACATCTAAAACCGGCTGATCTGCTCTTTGAGCAATTTCCTGGCAAAATGTATCCTGCTCTTGATAGTGCCCAGGGGTTCATGAAGATATTCTGATATCTCCTGGTATTTAAAGCCATCGAGGTATAACAAAAAAGGCATCTTGAATATCTCTGGAAGACGTTCTATTGCATTTTTTATTTCTTTTACACGCATACCACTTTCAGCACCGTTAGAAACGGCCGATTGATTCATGTTGATCAGGTAATCCTCCGGCGTATTATCAAAAATGGTTTTTTGCTTTGCCTTCCTGCGGTAATTGTTGATAAAGATGTTCCGCATGATGGTAAACAACCACGCCTTTATATTAGTACCTGCATTATACTTTTCGTGATTGGCCAATGCCTTGTAAAGCGTCTCCTGGTAAAGATCATTAGCTGCGTCAGTATCTTTTGTAAGGTTGACGGCAAATGGTCTTAGAAAGCCTGCATTATCCAACAACATATCATTGAATTCTGTAGTCGCCATATCCTTCCCTTTTTTTTCAAATTTAAAAATAAATGCCCCCGTCTCCAACCCGCCTGTCATATTTCGATGTTCAGCCATTGAAAATCAATCGGAGAGCATACAAGGGAATGAGCAAAAAGTTTACCGGAAATAAGAAATGCCAAAATGCTATAATCGGGCATTGAGTATCTGCCCCGATTCAATAAGTTTCTTGACAGGATCAGGGATTTCAATTCCCTGTAATCCTTCGAGGTGGCCTAAATGATGGAGATCGGTGCCCAAAAAATTGTAATAGTTATTTTTGAGCAAATATTGTGACAATTCAGTAACGGACCGGCCATAATGTCCGCCCACTGAAAGGATATTGAGCTGGAAAAGACAGCCGATATCCTTCAGTTCCCTGTAAAAATCCTTGTTTCTTTCCAGGTAGACATACCGCTCAGGATGTGCTATAATCGGCTGATAACCCTGCATTTCCATCTCAAACAGGATCTCCTTGATATTCATGGACGGGAAGGCCATGGAAAACTCAGTCAATACCATGTTGTCCTTGATAGTCAGCAGCGGTTCCTTATTCTGGAGCAATTCTTCAACGTGCTCATCCAGGAAATATTCGGCGGCGGCGTGGATTTCAACATCGATCCCGGCATTTTTGACTGCTTCTCTTACGACTGCCAGCTTTTCCAGGATGATCTCGTGGGTATTTTTATACATATCCCACAATACATGAGGCGTGGTGATCAGTTTCTTATAGCCTAATGCATTCATTCCCCTTATCAATTCAAGCGAATTTTCCAGGTCCTCGGCCCCGTCATCGATCCCGGGGAGAAGATGGGAATGCATATCTGCATTCAGGACTGAGAAATCGAATGATTGTCTCTTTGGTTTGGATTTGGAAAAAAGCTTCAGCATAACAGAGGTTAACCTTTCCGAAATTACTTATTATTTGCTCGCCAAAAAAAGTCAGGACACAAATTCACGTTTAGGCAGGGAAGGAAAAACTTTGTTCACAAGGTCACTATTGGGGAAAATAATATACCAGGCCGTGAGGAAAATGATCATGAAATCGGTGTAAAAAGAAATATGCTGCTGGTACCAAACTTCCAATGAACCCTTGTAAGGTAGGATCATTGTTCGGTAGGTTTCATGAGGAGCCAGGCTGCTCTTTGTAATGATCATTTCTTCATCCCGGAAAACGATACTCCCAATGCCGGTAAGTCCTGGCTTCACCTGGTATACTTTTTCCTTCAGTTCATCGGTATACCGGTCAAATCCTACTTTCATTAAAGGTCTTGGTCCCACCAGTGACATATCGCCGGTAAGAATATTAATGACCTGGGGCAATTCATTCAGTTTGCTGATGCGCAGGAATCGTCCGAACGGAGTTATCCTCGGATCTTTTCTCACCGTGACATCTCCATGACCCATGTTCGGGCTGTTCTTTAACATGGTCGCAAACTTCCAGATCCGGAATATTTGATTGTGATAGCCCACCCGGTCCTGCCGAAAAAAAACTTCGTGCTCACCGGTAAGCAACAGCAAAATAATAATTGGAATAAACAGTGGCAACAGGATGATCAGTGCCACCAGCGCTAAAATAATATCCAGGAACCGTTTGACGATTTTATACATTATTGGGATCTGTATGAATACTGCAATTTTGGTTTGAAGATACGGTTGATCACCTGCTTACGCAACCGCATGAAAGGCTCCTCCACGATCGTAGTGAACAATACCGCCACGGAAAATGAAATTCCTAAATAGCAAACCAGGCCCACAACCGTGCTTTCAATATAGTTACGGAGGATTACTGACAACAACGGATGCCAGAGATACCAGTTATAGCTGTAATAGGCGATAAATCTCAATAGTTTCAACCCGCTCAGATCGAAATAATACAGACCAGCGATCATTAAAAAGAAACAAAAAGGGATCAACGAATGAAAAACCACTTTTTTATAATATATCGATTCGGTATTGCAAAAAATCACAACCGCTACAATACCAATCAGGGTCCCCAGCACGCTGACAAGATATATACGTTTTTGTTTCAGAACTTGCGGGTAATATACAATGATGAGATTTAACAACACACCCCATCCCAATGCATCGATCCTTACATGGGTGCCGGAATAAGTATCCTGGCTCCGGGTGTACCACAACGAAAGCAATTTAAAAACGATACCCGATACGATCACTAGACCTACCAAACCGAATAATGCTTCTTTCTTATTGCTTAATCGCTGGACGATAATGAAACCAACCGGCAACATGATATAAAAATGTTCTTCTACACACAACGACCACACGTGGTCAAAGCTCCAGTGAAAAGGAGCCCCGGTATAATTCTGGTAAAAGAAAATGTATCGTTTGATATCCCATAAAGGAATGACCTGGTCAGGCGCCAGGTAAAAGGCTATAACGGTGCCCAGGCCGAGGAAAATAAAATAAGATGGCCATATCTTAAAGCCCCGCTGCAGGAAGAATTTGGGAAAATTAATTTTTTCGCCCCTGGCAAAACTCCTGGTAAGAAGACCCCCAACGAGAAGACCAGAAATGACAAAGAAAAGATCAACTCCAATATATCCCAATGGGAGGATTTCTTTAAAGTGGTATAACGCTACAACAATAATAGCTACGGCCCTGAAAACGTCTACGGCACTGTTCCTTTCGGGGGAATTTAGCGTGCGGATAGATTGCAGGTTCGTGATACGACCAGGCAGGGACAAAAGGATTTTACGCATAGGTTTCTTAGGATTAGATTTTTTATGTAATACGGTTTACGAGAGCGCCTCCTTTACAGCCGCTGCCACAATTGCCAGCTGCTCATCTGTAATGTTTGTTGAACAGGGAATGCTCAGGCAGGTATTATAAATATAGTCAGCATTGTCCTGGTGCTGAACATAAATACAGTCTTTGTACATTGGTAATTTATTCATAGGCATCCAGAAGCGGCGGCTCAGAATTTTGTTTGTATTGAGATAATTCAACAATTTTTGCTGGTGATCCGTTTGAATGGTAAAGAGCCACCCGTTTGTCTTCACTTCCGGAAGTTCTCTCTGGAAACGAATATCCGCCACACCCGCCAGTTCCTTTTTATAAAAAGCTACAGCTTCTTTTTTTCGCTGGATAAACGAAGGAAGCAATTCCATCTGTCCCACGCCTACAGCAGCCAGTATGTTTACCAGGCGGTAATTGTATCCCACTTCGTCATGGTAATACTCATCGTCACTTGCTTTTGCCGTGGTAGTTAAATGTTTTGCATGTTTGGCGAGCTGGTCGTCATCCGATACTATTACACCGCCACCGCCTGTTGAGATGATCTTGTTACCATTAAAACTGAAGCAGCCCAACGGGCTGAATGTGCCTGCGTGTTTGCCTTTATAAGATGTCCCCAGTGCTTCAGTAGCATCTTCGACTATCGGTAGGGGATATTTTTTTACGATGGAAAGAAAGCGATCCATATCGCACATGT
>DASSFT010000126.1:0-4028 GCA_035694045.1 Chitinophagaceae bacterium | reverse complement strand
TTTTATTACCTCGCAACAATGATCTTCGACGTGCTTTGCCATCCATTACCGTAAGATGTCATCACATATGTCCCTGCATTCAACGCGGGAAGTCTGACATGCGTATATCCTGAAATACCACCCATATCCTGTGCAAACACCTGCTGCCCGTTGGTGGAAACAATATTCACTCGCGCTACCGGGAATGCCGCCACAACATTTACCACATTCCCTTCAACAATAGTGGGAAAAACTTTGACCGGTGAAATATCAATCCCATCGAGGAGAAAAGATCCCGAGTTATAGAATTTACCGTCTTTATTTTCCATTCTTATCCTGTAAAGCAAGGGTCTTGTGTCAAATGTATAATGCTTCAGGGTATAAGTTCCGTTAAGAGGAGTTATTTCCCCGGCAGATTGAAAGTTGATACCGTCGGTACTGGCCTCTACAATAAAACGGCGGATATCCTCTTCATTCAGGGTTGTCCATTGGATCTCATTATAACCATTGGCATGAATTGCCGAGACAGTTGTGATTCGGGCCGGCCTCATTTGTTGCTCTTTTACCTCGGGCCGGGTATTGTTTTTATCAGCAATGATATTTTGCTGACCGCTGGCAGAATTCAAAAGGGCGGATAATCCTGCTATAAGGGGAAAGGTGGCTTTTACTGATTGTAAAATCACTTTCCACATATTCTAAGATTTAAGTACAGTATGTAAGACAAATACAATGCCTGTACTGGTGGGCGCGTTCAAAAAAGAATTTGGCTGGAGATATTATTTGAATAATTACTATTGAAGCAATTGCAAATGAGTATGGAAGAAGGAAACGTGTTAACTAACCCTTTAATTCTTTAAAGACCGTCCCATCTTCATTAGCCTTGTACCAGGCGAATTGTTGATGCAACTCCACGACTTTGCCGACAATAACCAATGAAGGCGAACTGAATTGCAACCCGGCAAAATCTGCAGCACATTGTTCCAAAACAGTGGTATAAACCTTTTGATGCGGGGTTGTGGCCTGTTCAATAACAGCGAGTGGAGTAAGAGGATCTTTTGAATGAATAAGTAATTGTGCAACCAGGGGCAAAAGATTTTTTGATGCCATGTAAAAGACCAGCGTGTCACGGGTTGCGGCGAGAGCCTGCCATTGTTCGTCTTTTAAATCATTGTTTGGATTAAAAGCAATGAACTGTACCGCTTGTGCATAGCCTCTTGCTGTTAATGGAATGCCTGCATAGGCAGAGGCGCCCGACGCAGCTGTAATGCCAGGTATGATCTCAACGGGAAGATCATGTTGCTGTAAAGCTTTTAGTTCGTCCGCCACATTACTGAAGAATGCAACATCACCTCCTTTTAGACGCAACACGGTTTTACCGGATAATGCATAACGGATGATCATCGCAGTGATTTCTTCCTGTGAAAGGGAAGCCTCATTATAACCCTGTTTGCCGGCAAATATTATTTCAGCATCCTTATGGGCATGCTGGCTTATAATGGAGGGGTTTGCCAGGCGGTCAGTAATGATAACATCCGCTCCGGCCAATCTTTTCTGAAGTTTTACCGTAATTAATTCAGGGTCACCCGGGCCTGCACCGGCAAGTACTACTTTTCCTGTGTTTTTCTTCTCTTCCATTTTTATTTACTAATTAATAAGAACCGCGGCTACGGTGCTATTGCTTGTTTCATCGATCAGCACAGCGCTGCCATTTGCACTAATCCGGGTATAGGGATCATACACCAGGGGCGAAGCTGTTTTAATTGTCGCTTTTGCTACTTCGTTCAATCGCACATTTCCTTCCGGTACCTGTTGCTGCAGGGAATTTACATCTAGTTTGTAATCTATGCTGCGGACCATGGCCCTTACCAACCGGCTATTATGTTGTAATAAATATTTGTTGCCGGGTTGGAGAGGCTTTTCATCCATCCAGCATAACAGTACTTCGAATTCATTACTTACATTCGGAAGGTTATCTTTTTTTACGATCGAATCGCCGCGGCTAATATCGATGTCATCGCTTAATTGAATCACGACGGACTGCGGTGCAAACACTTCGTTAACCTCTTTGCCGCCTGCTTCCAGTTTGCTGATGGTAGTTTCGATATCCTGCGGAAGAATTTTCACCTTATCTCCTTTCCTGTAAATACCACTCACTACTTTACCCGCATAACCCCTGTAATCGTGCAGGTCTTCGGTTTGCGGTCTGATGACAAATTGCACCTGGAACCGTGCATCTTCAAGGTTTATATCATGATCGATTTCTATTTCCTCGAGGAAGTCAAGCAAAGGTTGGCCCTCGTACCAGGTAATATTTTCGGAACGATCCACAATATTGTCGCCATTCAGAGCGCTGATAGGAATATAGGTCACTTCGTTTAACCCGAGTTGTTTGGCAACTTCAGAATACTCGATGACAATATTGTTAAATATATCCTGTGAATACTCTACCAGGTCCATCTTGTTAATGGCGACAACTACATGCGGTATTTTTAATAAAGAGGCGATAATCGAATGCCGGCGGGTTTGTTCAACCACACCCTGCCGGGCATCAATCAGGATGATGATCAGGTTGGCATTGCTGGCACCGGTGATCATGTTTCTCGTGTACTGCACATGCCCCGGGGCATCAGCTATGATGAATTTTCTTTTGGGGGTAGAAAAATAGCGGTAAGCCACGTCGATCGTTATTCCCTGCTCTCTTTCCGCACGCAGGCCATCGGTCAACAACGCGAGGTCGACAGATCCATCACTCCGGTTCTTTGTTGATCTTTCCAGGGCTTCCATCTGGTCGATCAAAATGTTTTTACTGTCGTACAGCAGCCGGCCTATCAAGGTGCTTTTGCCGTCGTCGACGCTACCAGCCGTTATAAATCGTAATAAATCCAATTTAGACTATTTTGAATGTTACATTTTGAATGTTGAATTGGTTTCATTTAAAATTTATCATTCAACATTCAAAATAATTAAAAGTATCCGTTCTTCTTCCTGTCCTCCATTGCTGCTTCAGTCACTTTATCATCGATCCTCGTTTCACCCCGCTCGCTGATTCGGGTAGCGGTAATTTCATTGATCACTTCATCAAGCGTTGTTGCATTGGATTCTACGGCAGCTGTACAGGTCATATCCCCCACGGTCCTGTAGCGGACTTTCTTTTTTTGTACGACATCGGTATCGTCTACGCGAATAAAACCGGAAACAGCTATCAGTTGACCCTCATGCTCGATTATTTCCCTCTCATGCGCAAAGTAGATGGAAGGCAGATCGATCTTTTCCTTGCGGATATAATTCCATATATCGAGTTCTGTCCAGTTACTGATAGGGAACACCCGCACGTTTTCGCCTTTGTGTATTCTTCCATTGTAAATATTCCAGAGCTCGGGCCGTTGAAGCTTCGGATTCCATTGTCCAAACTCATCGCGAACGGAAAATATCCGCTCTTTCGCTCTTGCCTTTTCCTCATCTCTTCTTCCTCCGCCGATACAGCAATCCAATTTGAATTCTTCTATAGCATCCAGTAATGTATAAGTCTGCAGCCAGTTGCGGCTGGCAAATTTTCCTTTTGGTTCTGTGAGATTACGTTGTTTGATGGTCTCTTCTACTTTTCTCACGATAAGCGTGGCGTTTACTTCCCTCACCAGCCAGTCGCGGAATTCCAATGCTTCGGGGAAATTGTGACCGGTATCGATATGCATCAACGGGAATGGTATTTTTCCCGGTGCAAATGCTTTTTTTGCCAGGTGGACCAGGGTGATGGAGTCTTTACCACCGCTAAACAGAAGCGCTGGCTTTTCAAATTGCGCTGCTATTTCCCGGAAAATATGAATGCTCTCCGATTCTAACTGCTCCAAATAATCCAAATGATACTGGCTCATAAACTCTGTTTGTCGACTGGTAAATACATTGCCTTATTAAAAAAAATTTAACCCTGTTTTACTATTGTTGTATGGAGACCACATTCCTTTTGCGAGGTTTCCCACCACCATCTTCCCGCTCTTGCATCTTCTCCCGGTTCGATCGCTCTTGTGCAGGGAGCACAACCAATGCTTATA
>DASSFT010000125.1:0-4335 GCA_035694045.1 Chitinophagaceae bacterium | reverse complement strand
TTATACAGACCGGCGCCAGGGACGGCTTTACGCTTATTGATCCAGTCCTGTACATATTTGGGGTCGCGTTCCTGGTTGTCGGTAATATAGGCGGAGAATCCGATCTTATTGGCGATCCTTCCCCTTACTGTTACGCCTCTTGTATTGAGAAAAAGATGATCGTCGTTATTGGTTTCTTTGGAGATCACGTATTGAAAAACGGGGTTCAGTACCAGGTCAAAATCCTTTACATGCACCTCGTAAAGATTAGCCGGTGTTTTATAAAATGCTTTCAGGATGGGCTTTTTGCTGTGATAATAGGGATGGTCGTTCTTTACCCATTCAAGGTTATTGATCATAGCCCGTTGCATGTTGGAGATGTCCATTCTTGTGAACCGCGATTCGACCACCAGGTCTTCAGGCCCTGTGTTGAAACTGGTATCCGAAGGTGAGTAGGGTTTGTAATGTTGCTGGACAACATTGATCACATCCTGCCGGGAAAAAGGCCTGGTCTTTGAAAAATTAAGAACGGAATCCTTTCGCAGTTTTATTTCCATTCGCTCCAGCAGGATATTCGCTTTATCACCCTGTGGCAGGTAAGTGCTTTGAGAGAATGTAAAAACCGGGAAAAGAATTAAGGACAGTCTTAGAATGGTTTTTTTAAATTGCATAGTTATGGATTAATCCGGCAGCAAATTATGCAAATATACCTGATAAAAAATATTCAAGTGGTCAATGAAGGACAGATACAAACTGGCGATGTATTGATCAGGAATGGAAGGATCGAGAAAGTGCAACCGCAGATCACAGCAGCCGGTAGTAGCTATACCGAGATCAATGGTGAAGGCAAATATCTTTTTCCGGGCGCTATTGACGACCAGGTCCATTTTCGCGAACCAGGTCTTACTCATAAGGCAACGATCTATACCGAAGCAAAAGCGGCAGTGGCCGGTGGTGTGACCAGTTTCATGGAGATGCCCAATACAATTCCAAACGCGTTGACGCAGGAGCTGCTCGAGGATAAATACAGGATCGCTTCAAACAACTCGCTGGCGAATTATTCTTTTTTCATGGGCACCGGGAACAATAATACAGATGAGGTTTTGAAGACAAACGATAAAAGAAAAGAGGTTTGCGGCATTAAAATATTCATGGGTTCCAGCACGGGAAATATGCTGGTGGACAACCCGATGACCCTGGATAAGATTTTTAGCGAATCTGAAGTGCTGATATCGACGCATTGCGAGGATGAACGGATCATCGGGCACAACCTGGAACAGGCTAAGCTGAGCGGCCGGAAATTGACGGCGGCTGATCATCCTCTTATCCGCAATGAGGAAGCGTGCTATGAGTCTTCACTGTATGCTATCCAGATCGCCAAGAAATACAATACACGGTTACATATCCTGCATATCAGTACGGAAAAGGAACTACAATTGTTTACCAACATGGTGCCCTTACCTGAAAAACGAATTACCGCGGAAGTTTGCGTACATCATTTGCATTTTACCAGTAATGATTATTCACGCCTGGGTAACCTGATCAAGTGCAACCCTGCGATCAAGGCGCCTAGCAACAGGGAAGCTTTATGGAAAGCCCTGCTCGATGATCGCCTGGATGTAATTGCGACCGATCATGCGCCGCACACCTGGGAAGAAAAAAATGAACCTTACGAAAAAGCGCATGCGGGGCTGCCACTGGTGCAGCATCCCTTATTGTTAATGCTGCATTATTACCGGGAAGGAAGGATCACGCTGGAAAAGATCGCGCAGAAAATGAGTCATGCCGTAGCCGATTGTTTCCAGGTACAGGAAAGAGGCTATATCCGGGAAGGCTATTATGCCGACCTGGTCATTGTCGACCTGGATCAAAAGACAAAGGTTTCGAAAGACACCATTCTCTATAAATGCGGGTGGAGCCCGCTCGACGGGTTTGAATTTCCCGCAGCCATTACACATACTTTTGTAAATGGCAACCTGGTATATGGAAATGGAATGTGGGATGAATCTAAGAAGGGAGAAAGACTATTATTTGACAGATAAATGTGAGTGGTGAGTGATGAGTGGATAGAAGATCACTGCTCAAAATTCACCATTCACGCCTCACCACTCACCATGCAGATCGACAAAACAACGTACAACGACATTTCCGTCTTCAACGCTGATGAAGAATTTTCCATTTTTCATAAATTAAATTTTACCCGCACCTCCACTGGAAAGGAATGGCTTAAATATTTCTTTTCCGAACCGTTTGATGATCTACACAAGATCCTGGCCACCCAGAAGGTCATTAAAGCGTTTCTGCCGCATGTAGGTACCTTACCAGAAGATATTACGAACGGGACCATCCTGGTGATGAACAAATTCTTTGATTATGACCTCGACCCCCCGCCTTCCAGGCCTGATCCCATCAAGGCTGCTATGTACAAATGGTTTCACCAGGGTGATTATTCGATATTGCGTTTTTCCATAAAACATTTTGCCGATTTTTTCAGGGGTCTGCGAAAGCTGGCGGTGCTTTTGTCTCAGGAGGAGCTCCCTTCCGGCACAAAGGTCTATATTGACCGTCTTTTGCAGTTACTGGAAAAACCGGTCTTCAAACAGCTATCGGAGTCTTCAAGAAACCAGGTCTTTCCCCTCACCAAATCGCTTCACTATGGTCATCATTTGTTCATCGGCAGGCGCGGTGATACGTTGGAGATGATGGACATATTCGGGCGACTCGATGCCTGGTACTCGATGGCGGTGGCGGTAAAAACGTTTAATCTTTCTTTCCCCGAATTTGTAGAGCAGGAGGCCCCGTTGGTCGAAGCAAAAGGTCTGTATCATCTTTTATTACCGCATCCTGTAGCTTATGACCTGCAGATGAATCCCGACAACAATTTTCTTTTTTTGACCGGGGCGAATATGGCCGGCAAAAGCACGCTGATCAAGTCGGTGGGCTCGGCAGTGTTCCTGGCGCATATCGGCTTGGGAGTGCCGGCAAAGGGAATGCGGCTTACATTATTTTATGGGTTGCTGAGTAATATTAACGTAGTGGACAATATCGCCAAAGGTGAAAGTTTTTTTTTCAATGAAGTGCAGCGTATCAAGAATACGATTGAAAAGATCAATAACGGAAAAAAATGGCTGGTGCTGATTGATGAATTGTTTAAAGGAACAAATGTGCAGGACGCCATGAAATGCTCGCTCACTGTTATCAAGGGGTTGATCAAGATCAAAAACTCCCTGTTCATCCTTTCAACCCACCTGTACGAGATAGGGGATGAGCTAAAGATGTACCCGAATATTTCCTTCAAATATTTTGAAACAAATGTTAAAGATGAGCAGTTGGAGTTCAGTTACCAGTTAAAAGATGGCATAAGCAACGATAGGATAGGATATGTCATCCTAAAAAGGGAAAAAGTGGTGGATATGCTGGAAAGACTGTGACCAGGATTTATACGATTGTTGGCATAATGAGGAATGAATCTTATTTAATTTCGGACATGCGAAAAATATTCTTGACTCTCTCTGTTATTTGTCTTTGTGTTTTTCTTAGAGCGCAGAATCATTTTGACGTACTGCATTATCGTTACCATATAAATTTGAATGACAATAATGACACGTTGAGAGGAATGACAGAGATAACAGGCGTTGCGACCGATGACATTTCTGAGCTTCAATTGGACCTGGCCGGGGTGAAAAAGGACAGGGGCATGACCGTGACAAGCGTTGGATTTGGATTATTGAGTTCCGTGGGTCCTCCGGAGTATTCACATCGTAATGACAAAGTGATCTTCAAACTAGGCCGCCACTATAAAAAAGGCGAGACGATTCAGCTTCATTTATCTTATAAAGGCATTCCTGACGACGGCCTTATCATTTCCAAAAATAAGTACGGTGACCGCACATTTTTCGCAGACAATTGGCCGGACCGGGCGCATCACTGGATACCGTGTGTAGACAGACCCGATGATAAGGCAACGTTTGAATTTTTTGTTATAGCTCCATCGCATTATAGTGTTGTTTCCAACGGAACAAAGATTGAGGAAAAGTTGTTGAGTGATGGAAACAAATGGACTCATTGGAAAGAAGATACCGCTCTTCCTACCAAGGTCATGGTAATAGGCGTAGCGAGATTTGCTGTGAGAACATATAAAGACAGCCCGCCAGGTATTCCTGTCAGCGCCTGGGTGTACCAGCAGGACAGCATACCTGGGTTCAGGAATTACGCGGTTGCTCCTTCGATACTTAAATTTCTTTCTGATTATATCGGGCCATATCCCTACGAAAAGCTGGCCAATGTTCAATCCAAAACCATTTTTGGCGGGATGGAAAATGCAAGCGCTATTTTTTACGAAGAGCTATCGGCTTC
>DASSFT010000124.1:0-9736 GCA_035694045.1 Chitinophagaceae bacterium | reverse complement strand
CATGTCAGTCCAAATTCCTTTCTGCTGATTTTCCCGCTAATGGAGAACCCCGCCTTAGAGCGGCCGTAACCGTCCGTATTAATCCCCTGGAATTCTATATTCAAAGTGACCGCTTTTGTAATATTGCGAATCGTTAAATTCCCATTCAATTTATCTCCCATTGCGCAGTCGTAGTGTGATGCCGAAAATTTCAACAGCTTGTACTCTTCTGCGTTGAAAAAATCGAGCGATTTTAAATGTGCATCACGCTGGGGATTATTGGTATCGATGGAATCAACCTCAGCAGAGAACTTAATATCCACAATCCTGGAATAATCATCTTCCTCAGTTAGCGCTTCCGCATCGAAGCTTCTGAAATATCCGGTTACCGTTGTTAACATTAAATATTTTACTTTAAAAAAGACGTCGCTGTGCACAGGATCAACCATCCAGCTAATTTTTGTTGCTTCTTTTACGCTATTCATATCCTTAATTTTTGATCGTGGTTTTAAATTCAATCTTTAAGCTGCTATTTTTGTGGCGAGGTTTTCATATTCACCGGCAATTACCCCGATCGATCCTCTCTTTTCATAAAGTACTTTTTTGGGAAACATCACCTGCTTCTTAGACCTGTACCCCCTTCAGTTGATCTACATACCACAATAATTCATCAACGAATATTTTTGCCCTTTTCTCTGTATCATTTTTATTTATCGGGACCCCGGTCTCGGTATAGGCCTCGTCAACTTTCGGTCCGGGAAACATGGCCGGTACCAAACACACCCCGATTTTCCATAGAGAAAACACCAATGATGTGGTCACCTGGGCGCCCCCAAATGGACCGTTGGAAGCTGTGGCTACAGCTACGGGCTTTCTTTTCCATTCTTTATATAGCAGGTCAATTGCATTCTTCAGGCTTGCGGGATAACCACCATTGTATTCTGGTGTTACAATGATTACGCCATCGGCGCTACTGATCTTTTCGGCAAATTGCAATGCTGCAGGCGGAGGGTTTTTCATACTACTTAATCGTTCTTCAAAAATGGGAAACTTGTATTCATTCAGGTCAAGCAATTCCACTATCGCCAGGTTATGTTCAGTAATATAATTTTTGAAAAACAGGGCTATCCTGTGGCTCCTTCGCCCTGCCCTCACACTGGCTGAGATAATTGCAATAGTCATAGCATAGGTTTAAAAACGTGAACCAGATCTTATTTTATTTCAGTTGCTCCCTTAGCATCCAGGTTATTTTCTCATGTCTTTCCAATATCCCTATAATAAAGTCGCTCGTTCCCTGGTCTTCAAATTCATTGGCAAAGCGACCGATATTTTCCCGGAAATGAATAATGATGCTTTCATGATCTTCCAACAACGCTCTGACAAAGCCCATACTGTCTTTCATATACTCAGTTGTTTCGCTGAGGTGAGTTAGCTGGAGGAAGCGTTTTAAAGTGGCCGGTGCATAGTGACCTAATGTTCGGATCCGTTCCGCCAAATCATCCATTATTTTATCCAGTTCCTCAAACTGCAGTTCATAGAATTTATGCTTTTCATAAAAATCTCTGCCTTCCGAATTCCAGTGAGCATTCTTTGTTTTTGTATAAAGCAGGAATTCATCTGCAAGGAAAATGTTCAGTTGGTCCGCCACTTTCGAGGCGTTTTCTGATTTGATGCCCATTGTATGTTCCATGATAATTGTTTTAGTGTTTTATAAAATGATATTTTTCGGGGTTGGGAAAGGAGATGGCAGAACGTCTTCTCCAAGCATTTCCCGTATATCTGTTTCGACTGTTCGGCTCATTTGGGAAATGGGAACGTCATTGGCGCTGCCTTCAAATGGATTTTCCGTGCTTTCTCCAACCTGCTCCAAAGAAGTAAATACCCAGGATATCAATACGCTGAAAGGTATAACGAGCCAAACCATATATCCCTGCATGAATCCCGTCGTTTTAGCATTGAGGTTATCAAATTCCTCCAGCAGACCGAACGGAAGAAGAATACAAAACAACTTCACAAAAAGGCCATTAATAGTTACATACTGCCTGGGATAGGGAAAATTCTTAATCCTTTCACTCCGGCCCTGGTGATCAGAAAAATCTCTCAGGGCGCCGTGCATATCCAGAAATCTAAACTCGTCCAGGTGTCCCTCATGACGTAATTTCTTTAATGCCTTGCTTTGCAAACCCATTAATTGCGTAGCCCGGTTGTTGGCGGTTGAAATTAAATTCAGTTCTGCTTGCGAAATATATTTTTTCAATTCCTTTTCAAATGGTATTTCCGTTTCCGGAATAGAATAATTTCGCTTGTACTCTTTGTTGTACACTTTATCTGCAGTTTCCCAGTTCCTGGACGTCCGTAGCTGATAACGAAGTGCGGTAAGCCAGGCAAGATGCCGGTAAATAAGATCATGTGATTTATCGGCATCATCCAAAAAGTCCCTGCACATTATTACCCATGAGCGACTGGCACTGATGATGGCTCCCCATATTTGCCGCGCCTCCCAGGCGCGGTTATATGTTTCCTGGTTTCTGAAAGTAATGATGAAGACTGTGGCAGTGCCAATCAAACCGATAATGGTGAATGGAACTGCCAAACAGGTAAAGCCAAACACCTGGTAAAGCGCCGTGGGAACAATACCCAGGATCAGTAGCCAAAGAATGTTTCTTCTCGTCCAGAAAAGAAATTCACCAAGCTTGTATGACATTCCTGCGTGCATCTTATCCTTATGAAATTTCAATTTGCGCCAACTGGCCTCTCAGGTACTGAAGAAATTCATTTCTTTCCCAGGTTCCTTCATACTTTTCTCCATTGATAAAGAATGATGGGGTCCTGTTTACCCCGCTTCTAAGGCCACTTTCAAAATCTTTTTCTACCTTGTCGATTAGATTTTTTTGTTGGATGTCAATTTTGAAAAGTTCAAGGTTCAGCCCGATCGCGTCAGCAAGACCCAAAATGTTTTCTATTTCCAGTGTCTTCTGATTCTCAAAAATAAAGTCGTGCATTTCCCAGAATTTCTCCTGCAAACCGGCGGCCTCAGCGGCTACGGCAGCAGAAAATGCATGCTGGTGAATTTTAGATAAAGGAAAATTCCTGAATACAAATTTCAAATCCGGGCCCAATTCCTCTTGGATACTTTTTACAATCGGATAAGCCCTTCCACAATAGGGACATTCGTAGTCGCCGTATTCTACCAATTCAAGGGCGGCTGAAGAATTGCCATATTGATGATCGTTGCTGTTTACAGCAGGTATTAACTGTGTCATTGGTTTACTGGTTTTAGTTTATCTAACTTTTCTAATGCGTTTAAGATCCCGTCTGCCCCTGGATTAATACCCACGGGCGATAAATAGCTCCAGCGGATAATTCCGTCTTCATCGAGCACATACAATGCACGCCGGGATTCACCGGTCGTTTCATCATATGCTTCGTACAATCTGGCAACAGCACCCTTGGGCTCAAAATCTGCAAGCAACGGGAAATACAAATGATTATGCGCACCGAACGCTGAGTGACACCATTTGCTGTCCACTGAGATGCCAATCAGTTGCGCATTGTGCCCGGTAAAATGTTTTTCCATCTCATGGTATAGGTTCATCTGGCTCCCGCACACGGGACTCCAGTCTGCAGGATAAAATGCGAGAATAACCTTTTTACCTTTTAACTCATCCAATCCTAACTTCTGATCAGGAGTGGAGTATAGTTCAAAGTCCGGTGCAGCCGTTCCTGTTTTTAACATGGCATTATTTTTTAAAATTTTATAATTAATTGTCATTGCCTGGAAGCAGATGGAAAGAATGCCTTTGTATCATCAAAGGCATTCAACGGCCTTGAATATTATGCTGCGGGAATAGCCATGCGTACTTCAACAATTGCCCCATACTTAATAATTGGACATTCTTTTGCAATTTCTACAGCTTCATCATAGTCCTTTGCCCTGATCAGGAATAAACCGCCAATGGATTCTTTCTCCTCGGCATACGGTCCGTGATGTACCTTTCTTGCTGTACTAATAACTCTTCCGTCAACATCCCATCTCTTAGGCGGGGCTACTAATTTGCCTTTGGCCGCAATACCGGCAATCCAATCCTGGTAAGGGTTCATGGCTTCTTTCATTTGCTCCGGTGTTGGACTTGGGCTTTTGCTCGTGAGATCTCTGTGGATCGCAATTAAGAATTCGTTCATTTTGATTTGATTTTGGGCTATTTAATTTTATTTTAGGTTACAATGCTTGTGCAGCGCTGATGATAAATGCTGTTACTTTATCTGGTTGAGATATCATCGGCACATGACCTGATTTCAGCTCAATCGTATTCGCCTTGATCAATTTTGCCTTGAATCGTTCCAGGTCAGGGTTGATAATTTTATCATATGCTGCCACGATAAACCAGGACGGTTTGGTTTTCCAGGCAGGATTTTGCACTTTCTCTTCCACGGCGGATGCATGTAACGGTACTTGTGTGGCATATACCAGTTTTCTTTCTTCAGGTGACGCGTCCGGCACGAAATTCTCGTTTATTGCCTTAGCTGACAGGGATACAAAACCTTCGGGACTTACCTGGAACTCTTTTTCAACTCCTGTTGTAGGCATCGCAGCGTTAACGGCATTTCCGTTTTGTCCTTCTTCAGGAACCAGGGCAGCAACGTAGACCAACCCGACCACCTTTGGATCATTCCCGGCTTCGGAGATCACCATTCCACCATATGAATGTGCGACCAGGAGAACGGGACCATCCATGAGAGCAATGGCACGTTTGGCAGCTGCGACATCATCTTTCAGCGAGGTGAGTGGGTTTTGCGCGGCAATGACGTTGTAGCCCTTTGCCTGCAATTGAGCGAGCACCTTTGACCAGCTGCCGGCGCCGTCGGCAAAGGCACCATGAACCAATACGATATTTTTTACTCCTTTTGTTACTGTTTGCGCACTAGCATTTTTTGGCAGGCCGAGAACACCGATCGCTATAATCAATGTGCCTGAGATAAATTGTTTGATACTACACATAAAATTTGTTTTTTGATTTTTATTAAAAATGTTGCATGTTGCTAAACTTCGGACTTACTCGTTCAGCCGGACTTAAAGATTCATACCAATCCAAAACATAATCTGCTACTTTCTCCCAACCGGGCTCCCCACAAGTGAAATGACTTCTGTCTTTAAATATTTTTAGATCAACCCGGCTATTGGGGTCTTTATACCTGCCGGCTATTTTTTGGGTAAGACCCGAAGGGAAAATGTGATCTTTGCCGCCACCAACAAACAGAATTGGGACGTGGGGTTTCTTAAAATCTATATTTGAAAAAGAATTTAAAACCAACTGGCGACTGACCTTATAACTTTCAGGTACCGCATATTTTTTATATAATTGCTCTTTCTCAGCTTCAGGTGTTGTATTAAAAAATGCATAATTGTACCACCTACGACTACCCATAAAATATTTCCGAAAAGAGAAAAAACCAAAGGCTGGTAACACAGTTTTAGTCGTTTGAAACGGGGGAAAAACATTCTTGGGCGGCGCTCCATCAATGCTTACCCCGGCTACCGCTTTTCCCATTTCAACCAATTTCAACACCGCCATTCCTGCCATTGAGTGACCAATAACTAATGGCTTTTCAGGTAACGTATCAATTAATCGTTCGATATTGTTTACAACATCTATAAACCCGGTTTTAACAAGATCAGGGTGAACTTTTTCTCTCAGCATAGAAGGGTTGCCATCGTGCCCGGGGTTTGCAGGCGTATAAACTTTATAGCCTTTTTGCTCATAATGGCGTTTCCATTCCGTCCAACTGCTGTCGTTCACAAAATTTCCGTGAATGAGAACGACGGTTTTTGATTTTGTCATATAATTTATGTTTTTAAGGTTGATAAAGAGGTTTCCTGTTGGTGGTGCAATTGTAAAACCTTATTCATCTTTCTTTACAGTTGCCTCGTCAAGCGGTTGGTCTTTCATTCGAAGAGCATCGTCCAGGAACTCACCTCCATCTGTTATATTTCTTTCGTGATAACTCACGAGGAAGTTTTCTTTTGACTCTTCTTCCGAATGTTGGCCACCGCCGTGATCGTCCTTGCGGGGAAAAGGAATGCTATTCATGTCAAATCCCTTTTTTTATTATGAAATAAGAACACTATTTGCCTTCGTCTCGTTGTGTAGCTGATCGGCCTGCCTGCCGGCGGGCAGGTTTTCGCGGGGACACCGCGCCGACGTAAGTTGTCCCGTGCACGAACGGGCGGAAAGTGCACGCCTGTTACAGCCGCCTCAACGAACTGACACCCGTCGTCTTTGTTACGAAAGGCAAAGAATGGTTACGCTTTTACCGATTGTGTCGTGAACCAATCTTCATATTTAATTTTTCCAATGCGTGCATTTTCTCCTGTAACCAATGAATTATCATCCAATTCAACACCGAAGTAACGTGCATGTTCATCAGCGATCAGTTGACGCGGATCTTCAGTTGCTGTCAGGTAGTAACGAATGAATTCAACCATTGGCATAGTTACGGGGCCACCCACTTCAATAGTAGCGTTTAATGGTTGACCAACTGCAACATCTGCCAGGGCAGCTACAGTTTCATCGGAAGCAATGGGCTGTATAGCTCCTGTTGAAATATGAACTTCACTACCGATCGTAGCCGATTGTGCTATTCTTGCTGCGAACTCAAAGAATTGAGTTGATTGCAAAATGCTGTAAGGAATACCTGAATTCCTGATCAACTCTTCCTGGACAAATTTTGCACGCAGGTAACCACTTTCCGGAAGACGATCGGTGCCTACTACCGATAAAGCCACGTAATGTTTCACCTTTGCAGAATCTGCTGCGGCCAGAAGATTCGTCGTTGACTTCTGAAAAAATTCCATTACAGCCTTGTCTTCAAATGATGGTGAATTGGAAACATCAACAACAACATCTGCGTCTTTCAACACTTCATTAAGGCCTTCACCGGTTATAGTGTTAACTCCGGAATCAGGTGAAGCGGGGATCACTGTATGATCAAGCTGGCGAAGCTTGCTGACGAGCTTTGAACCGATAAGCCCTGTACCGCCGATTACTACTATTTTCATAATTCAGTTTTTAAGATTTTGTTGATCGTTAATTTTGAAATGCCTTCCGGAGCACTGCCGCTGCCTGGAAAAGCGCGATCCGTACGGCCGGCACTTTTGCCAATGGATTCAGTAGACCATAATCATGTATCAATCCTCCATACCTTGTTAATGTTACCGGAACTCCGGCCTCATCTAATTTCCGGGCATATGCTTCGCCTTCATCCCGCAGCACGTCGTTTTCCGCTGTTTGAATTAACGCGGGAGGAAGACCTTTCAATTGTTCTAAACTTGCTTGTAACGGTGAGGCATAAATTTCTTTGCGTGCTTTTTTATCCGGTAAATAGTTATCCCAAAACCAGATCATCATGTTCCTTGTCAAAAATCTTCCTTCACCTAATTCTTTGTATGAACTCGTTTCGAAATTTGCGTCGGTAACGGGCCATAGCATAACCTGCGCCTTGATGGCCGGGCCATTTTTGTCTTTTGCCATCAACACAACAGAGGCCGTCATATTTCCGCCAACGCTGTTACCAACTACCGCGAGATTATTTCCATTAACCCCTATTTCACTGCCATGCTCCGATACCCATTTAAGAGCAGCATAAATCTGGTTGATTGCAACGGGATAACGTGCTTCGGGGGAAGGAGTGTAATCCGGGAACACCGCAACAGCTCCACTTGCGACTACCAGGTCTCTCACCAATCTTCTATGGGTGGGATAATCTCCCAATACCCATCCACCACCATGAACAAATATGAAGACCGGGGCGCCAGGGCTGGCTCCTATTGGTTTCGTGATATGTATTGTGACCTTTTCTCCATCCTGCGTGATCGTTCTCTCGGCTTCTTCGATGCCAGAGTAGTCTACCGCTACAGAATTTTGGGCATCAATTAATACTTGTCGTGCATCTTTGGGACTGAGTTGTTCCATGGGTTTACCCGATCCGGAATTAAGCGCTTTGAGAAACTTTCTTACTTCGGAAAGAATACGGGGATCATTTTCTGCTTTTTCAGATCCCGCGGACATGGCAGGGATTTGCACTTTACCTGTTCCATTTCCGCTTCTAATTTTGACAGTTTGTGACATAACTGATGTATTTATATTTATTAATAATGTTGTGAAAGCTATTATTCTTGAAAAAATCTTTTTCATGTTGAATTATTTTTTAGCCATTGATCAATAATTTGGTTACGGTTGCCGGATGATTTTGAAGCTTCCTCGCGAATTCAAAACTGATATTGCTGGCAGACGCCCCATAACCATCTACGATAGTACCTTTTACTCCCGTCGGAGAAGTCATCGCGTATACGACGGCGCTGTCATCAGGATTAGACTCCCCTTCAAAGCGATAAACCTCGTCTATGTTAAAATCCTCTTCGTAGAGACGCAAGTCAAGCGTGTTGCAATAGAGGCAATTTGATTGTAGTTCAAAGTCGGCTTCATAGCCTCTCTTCTTCAGATCATCCAAAGCTTCGATTAGGGATTCATAACTTTTCATGTCATTATAGTTTACCTGGTTACCAAAATGCTACGCTGGTGGGTTTTCCTGGTTTCTTTTCTGAAGCCGCCACAACTTGGATTAAATTCTTAATGATTGTTGTTGCGGTCGTTTCCAATTTCTCCTGCATTTCGCGGCTAATATTATCCATATAAACATTACAACTATCTATCAAAAAACCTTTCGCACCCTGGGACAATGTAATAGCGTATAGTTTACGGTCAGAATCCGGACTCCCTGTCCCTTCGAAATAGTAAGATTCATCCACACTAAAATGCACGGGCATAATCCACTGCTGCCACTCGATACAATAGATGCAGGCAGGCTCTCTCCTAAACTCCAGTTCATATCCCCTTCTTTTCAAATCATTCACCATTCCCGGAAGAACTGATCCGATTAAGTATGTGACTTCTTTTGCCATTTGAACGATTACATCGGGTTTAAAAATTAAAAAGCTGTCGTGAGCTAAGTGTTCTCATGGGAATTGACCGTAAAACTTATAGATGTGAAAAAGAATGTCTCCCTTTACGACATGGAGATCGCTGGTGTATGGGTTAACATCGGGAGATATATTTTCTTTGCTCTTTCATGTTATCGTCCAATTGCCGACTGTGCCGACTGTGTCGTTGTTCCCCAGCCATCTGACCAGTTCTTTCTGTTGCAGGTCCCTAAGAGAATACTTTGGGAAAAGGATTAATTCTAATTGATTAGGATATTTCATAAATATTTTTTTAGTATTTGAATTGGATAATTTTGAGATCTTAACGCTCTTGTTGTTCTCCTGATAATAAAGACGCGAACTCAAAAAAAGATGGGTGGGTTCTTATTCAATTTTATTTGCAAATCAGAAATTGATGACCATTAATTATTCGGCCTGGTGATCCTATAATAACTATTAACTAGAAACCAAATGATGTCATCAAACCACTTGGCAACACTTCGTCCATAACTTATTGAGAACTCTGCACTAAGAACTTTGGATATTCTATTGTTGCATGGAAAGGACTGAATTAATATAACATCTGTAAGACATAATGGATGTTCATCATTTAAGCTGATGAAAAAAGTGATTTGGTTTTTTTAGCTAATAACCTGGAGTTTGAGTAAGATTTGGGTTACTAGCAATATCGCTTGGCGGGATTGGCCACCATGCCTTAAAGCTTGACCAGCTACCTCCTTTCTGTGGTGAGACCTGCGTCATGACGGAATCTAAACTACC
>DASSFT010000123.1:0-2064 GCA_035694045.1 Chitinophagaceae bacterium | reverse complement strand
AGATTTAATGGGCAAATGTTCTACCAGTATGATCCTCTCACTCAAAAACAGGGAACGACCCGGACACCCTGGGTGCCTTACCGCAATCAAACGAGAGACTATTTTGAGACAGGTAACACGATTACCAACTCCATCAGCGTGGATGGAAGTACAGAGAAGACAACTGCGCGGTTTTCCATAACCAATGTTAATAATAAATGGATCACACCTAACACCGGTTACAAAAGAAACTCCGTGGCTTTGTCAGTCAATTCGAGAGTGAGCGATAAGCTACAGATCGCCGCCAAGGTGAACTATACAAATAAATGGAGCGATAATTTACCGGGAGCGGGTTATGGAAACCAGTCGATCATGTACTGGTATATATTCTGGCAACCCAATGCAAGCCTTGACTGGTTGAGAAATTATTGGGCAATTGGACAGGAAAATAAAAGAATATCTTATCCATTCAGCTCATTTCCTGAAAACCCGTTTGCCATCGCCTACGAATTTTTGAATAAATCGAACCGGCATAATGTTACAGGTAATATACAGGCTACTTATAATTTCACAAAAGAACTGAACCTGCAGGTAAGGACTTCGATCGACCTGTCCTATGAAGAAAGATCGCAGCAACGTCCCTACGATGCCGGCACCAAATACCCGAAAGGGGCCTATCGTACTCAAAATATTTACTCGCAGGAGGAAAGCACCGATTTCCTGTTGAGATATGCCAAACTGGTACGGCCAGAGTTCGGTTTCACTGTTACGGTGGGGGGAAGCATATTGAGAAATGCCTACAACAAAGATGAAGTTCGCGCCGACTCACTCACCTTTCCCGGTATTTATACACTGGCCAACGCAGCTGGTCCCCTCGTAACCCTGCCTTACAAAAGCAAGTATGCTATCAATAGCCTCTATGGTTTAATTACAGCCAAGTTTAAAGAAATTTTGTTTGCGGACTTTACTGCCCGCCAGGACTGGAACAGTACATTGGCAACACCCACGAGAACCGATAATGCAGGATTCTTCTATCCTTCCGCCAACTTCAGCTTTATTCCTTCCATCGCATTTAAAATGCCGGCACAGGTAGATTTTGCCAAACTAAGGTTTTCTGTCTCGGGTGTAGGGAGTGGCGGAACTATACCTTATTATACCGCTTATAATTATACTTCAGCAGGAAGTTTATATAGTGGCGGTCTCACCAATCCTTCAATACTGGCCAATCCCAATCTCAGGCCACTACGCACGATAACTTATGAGGCTGGTGCACTGGTAAAAATGTATAAGAATCGTCTGAGCCTGGATGTAGCCGTATACACAGGCACCACAAAAGACCAGATATTGAAGCGCACTCTTGATCGCTCATCCGGGTATGATTATGCGGTGATCAATGCCGGTGCTGTCGCTAATAAAGGTGTCGAATTAGCTTTGAATGCTATCCCCATCAGCCTGAAGAATGGCTTTAGATGGACCTCAAACATTGTGTTCTCTGCCAACCGTAATGAAATAACATCAATGACAGATAGTTCCGTGGTTTTATTGAGCGGCCCGGTCGGCGGAGGCCAGATCGTGTCAAAAGTCGGGGGAAGCATGGGCGATCTGTACGGAAGAGGTTATGTCCGCTCGCCGGATGGACAGATAGTGTATGATGCTACTACCGGTTTTGCGATGATAACGCAGGATGTCGTTTTCCTCGGCAACACGATTCCCAAAGGAAAACTCGGATTTACAAATGAGTTCTTCTATAAAGGGTTTCATTTAAGTCTTCAATTCGATGCACAATGGGGAGCCGTTGCTCATTCGTTGATGCACTATAAGCTCGCGGAACAGGGTAAAACCACCAATACTCTTCCCGGAA
The DNA here is from genome assembly GCA_035694045.1 of Chitinophagaceae bacterium. Classification (GTDB taxonomy): domain Bacteria; phylum Bacteroidota; class Bacteroidia; order Chitinophagales; family Chitinophagaceae; genus VBAT01. Next base: position 224 of record DASSFT010000123.1, on the reverse strand, counting down.
GATACAATGGTATTATCGGAAACGGCGTAGTAATGGATGCAAGCGGTAAGTATATTCCCAATACTACCATAGCAACCGACATCGATGAATATTATCGTTCACATTTCGGTATCGATAACGCTGAAGGAAATACTTTCAGTACCGATTTCATAAAATTCAGGGAGGCAAGAGTAGACTATACATTGCCTACAAAAATGACAGAAAAGCTGGGCCTGGCGCGGGTG
>DASSFT010000122.1:0-3221 GCA_035694045.1 Chitinophagaceae bacterium | reverse complement strand
ATTTATTCGTTTCTTCCACGACCCGCAATGCCACTACATTTTTAATGGAATGTGCCGATGAATAAAGAGTGTCCTGCTGAAACTGGGTAACTTTCACAGTGTTTTGCACCAATGAAATAGTGTCTATGATAATCGGATCGGCGATTCCTCTGCCCAGCGAATCCAATAAAGAAGATAAAGGAATTACCGTTACTCCCAGTTGTGCGAAAGTAGTACCGCAGCCATTTGTGACAGTATAAGTAATAGTTGCTGTGCCTGCCGCCACACCGGTAACCACACCATTTGCATCCACTGTGGCAATGCCTGTATTACTGCTGCCCCACGAACCTCCTGCCGTGGCATCTGCCAACTGTATCGTTGATCCGACAACACAGGTCGTAAGACCGGTGATCGGCCCCGCCGGGTTAGTACATATGGTAACAGTAGCTGTATTGCTGGTGGTGTTTGCCCCATTGCTGGTAACGGTGAGCCGGTAATACATGGCAGAGAAAAGTACTCCGGGACTGTAAGTAGAAGCTGTGCCAACATTGGTCCACGCACTGTTGTCCGGCGAGCTTTGCCACTGATAACTATAAGAGCCGTTGCCTCCGCTCACACTCGATGTTAATGTAGAGGGCGCGGTGCCGGATGTAATATTTTGGGACGCCGGGCTGATCGTGCAGGTCAATTGTGGATACACGTTCACTACCACCGACGATGTATAGGCGACGGAGCTGGTAGTATTCTCTGTTACCTGTCTTCTGAAATATGTAGTGGCATAGAGAATTCCGGGGCTATAATTTAATGTATTTGTGCTGCCTATGTTGCTCCAGTTCACGTTATCCGGAGAGCTTTGCCATTGATAAGTATAGCTGGGGCTCGCAGCGCCTCCGGTTGCCGCGGTGCCGGTGATTGTGCCAGCAGTGGCGCCGTAGTTTATTGCTTGCGAAGATGGCGATAGTGATCCCGGGTTGAGCGGCGGGATCACCGTAACATTGATTATTTTACTACCCAGGCCGCAATCTAGCTGCAGTGTACCCGATGAATTCCAGGTTACGCTTACAGATGCGGATGCGATTACACCAGCGGCTGTCCCGGATTTCGAAGTATTGCTCGTCCCGGTAACCACTCCCCCAGTTATAGTATAAGTATACCATCCACTATAGGAATAGGTGAAGGAACCATTATAAGTCCCGTTGTAATTGTACGAAGTGCCCGCAGAAACGGTGGTAGATCCTGATATTCCCAACTGGCTAAAACCATCAGAAAAGGAAAATAGTCCCAGCACTATTAACGCACTGGTAAAAAATTGCTTTCGGATTGATGTCACAGAAGATGAAGACATGATAGCTGGTTCTTTTAATTAATTTATACTTTTACTGTCTGGCCGGTCACTCACTTATCTTTAAATTTCTTTCATTGCCGGTTGCCAATACAATTCAAATAGGCGCTGGGTTCTTTTTGCTTTTATAAATTTTAATCATAAGATCGTTTCATTTATTAATGTTACATATCATTCAGAATTCCTTTGACACCATATAGGCCTCAAAGCCTTTCGCCGGTTGATAATTGCCACTGGCTTCCCTTATCACCCTGTCCTGTTCACGGCCAGGAGGCATCTTTGAATCGTAATCGATCCTGGTGAACCGGCAAACTGTAGTTTGATCACGTACGACAAAGTATAAATTGCCTGCATTTGCTTTTGCGCTGATCAACCTTCCTGCGTAGGCAGCATTTTTCGAAAGACTTGTTTGATATACTGCTGAATCAACGGGGAGCAAAATCCGCCTGGATTGTTCAAAAGAGATCGGCTCATAGGTGCCGGCTTTATAGGTAATACTGATCGTCTCTTTGTACAACTCTGTTCCCGAAATTTTTTCCCTGCTTTGCAACGTTATGCGTCTAATATTTTTTTCACTTGTCTCAGTCGTGGCAGAATACTGCCCGGCAAGCTTTTGCACGGATGAATCGGGCAACAGCATTGAGACTGATCTTTGCAGGTTATTCATTAGCTGGCCCGTGTTTGGATAGAGCTTGATCATCTTCGCGTCATTATTTACCATTACCACGACTGAGTCATTGGCAATCTGTTCCAACCCCTCCACTTTCATATAGAAATCATTTTTGCCATAATAAAGCGTTAAATCCGTCTCTGTGCTGTCCTGAATGCCGGAGAGGGATGCCGGCGAACTGCTGCGAATAAAATGAAGATTTATTTCCATCGGCACCCGCAGGTACCACTGGCCAAGTTGCGCAAACTCACGGTAAACATTCAGTGTATCCTGGGTTTGTTTATTCCTGCGCTGCGCCATTGTCGTCACTGAGATCAGGGACAAGACGATTATTAATGTGATTGTGTGTTTTTTCACTTAAAAAATTTATATTGTTTAATTATCCATGTTGTTCAATCCAATTAAAACTGCCAATTCAAATACTACTGTATCTTTTTCTGCAACGAACTTCTTGTCTCTTTCACTGTCTTAATACCATCTCTTGTTTCCACTTTTGCCCGGATCAATGTTCCTTCCTCGTCATAATCATAAAAACTCGCATAGTTATTCGGATCGAGTTCCGATACCAGCCGGAGATTAACCGGGTCATACACATAGCTTTTCATATTTGAATTAAATGGATGGATGCGGATATCGTCGAGATAAATCGCACTTGTTCCACTGTTCACAAAATTCAAAGTCATGGTAGTCATACCTGGCGTTACGGTAAAAGCCCCTTCATACCGCTGCCAGCCATCAATAATTGGTCCTGCAGGGTTAAGAGTTATGATGGTGCTGCCAAAAGTCAATTGTACCTGGTTATGTGTATAAGAAAAATCTTTGCAGGGAATTCCACTGGCCGGGTTTCCGCAATTTTCGCGCACCCATCCGCTGAATAGCATCTTCTTTCCTGACGGCACTGAAAAAAGCGGGTTCAGCATTGACTCATCCCCGGCAATGGGCCGGGTATAAGTACAGCCATTTACTTTATTGAGGTTTTTATAATCTGGGGACGATGAGTTACTGCACGACCAGGAATAGTTATTGGAAGTATAGTTCAATCCATTATTCGTTGCCGAGTAGAGTTCTGTGCATATGACAACTATTTGATAGGTGCCCCGGCAGAGATATGCGCTATAGCCGCCGGAAGTGTAATCAAAGCCATTCTGGCCAAGAACGTCATTGCGTAAAACATTACCGAGCGAATCGTAAATTGTTGCGGATATGCCATTAGAATGACTAAAAACTGTA
>DASSFT010000121.1:0-8521 GCA_035694045.1 Chitinophagaceae bacterium | reverse complement strand
GATCAATTGAAGAGGAAGGTTGTTGTTATACAGGAATGCGTCAAGAGAATAACTCAGATCAAGTTGGTAAGGATCTGTATCTCCGCTCACCTGCGCGGATGAAGCTCTGAATTTGCCAAAAGATATGGCGGCTGGTAATTTAAGCGCGTCAGAAAACACAAATGACAAAGAAGCCGCGGGATAGAATAAATTATTATTATCAATAGGTAATGTAGAAAACCAGTCGTTTCTGCCGGTTAATGTTAAGTACAGGTATTTATTATAAGATAATTCCAGGCTTCCAAAAAGTGAATTTGTCCTTCTCTGGCTTTCGCTGGTCGCCGGCAATTTGGTTTTTAAATTATTAAATGTGTAAACGTTTGGAACGATAAATGTATTTCCAGATTCGATCAATTGGGAAACGGCACGCCAACTTATGTTCCCTCCTACAAAAGCATTAACTCCAAATCTGCCTTTAAGCCCGGGATTAACACCTAACAGGATTTCATACTCATTTGCCGAACTTTCAACGTTTCGTTGATTAAGTATACCCCCGATATTGGCCGGGGAATTGTATGGAAAGCTGGAGGATGCGTTACCATCGGGAATGTATTGCAATCTTTTTGACAGATAATAATCCCTTGTTATCCTGCCTCGCAGGTACAGCCAGTTTGTTATATCATATTTAAGCGTTAAAGATCCCCTGAACCTGTTCCTTGAGTCAGTCTCAAGTTCCTTATTTATCAAATAATAGGGATTTGAAACGCCTTGCGTGTAAAGAAACTCCCTGCCCGTTGAATCATAGCCTGGTTTCAGCGGGTCCAGGCCAATGGAATTAGGAAGATATAATAATGAATAGAGCGAATTATCATGATTGCCCCCGATAAAGGGCCTGTTATCTGATTTTTCATAGGTATAGTTAAGCACGAGATCAACATCTATTTTACCAAACTTTGAATGCGTCTTTGCATTAATGCTTGTGCGGGTAAATTTGGATTTAGGAGTAATATCCTTGTTCCTCAGGTCCGAGATAGAAACCCTGTAATCATGATTGGGATTACTTCCATACAATGATAACGTATTGGTAATCGTACTTCCGGTTTGGAAAAAGCTTTTGTAGATGTCATTTACAGGGCTGAATGGTCTTACCACGCCATCGAATTGAGGAGCGGGCGTTCCATCCATAATGTGTCCCCAGCTATCAGATCCTTTTGCATTATCAGCGCTTGTTGGCAGTTCCCGGGGGCTAAGCTGGTTGATCGAACTTTGTCCATAAATATTTTGGAAATTGGACAGGTCAATCAGTTTGTCTATTAATAGTGATGAGCTAAAATCAACATTCGCTTTTCCCCTGGCGGATTTGCCGCTCTTGGTAGTGATAAGGATCACCCCGTTCGATGCCCTGGAACCGTATAAGGCGGCTGCGGCATTTCCTTTTAAGACGGTAATAGTTTCAATGTCATCAGGATTAATTCCGGTAAGACCATCTCCATAATCGTATCCGCCTTCGGGAGTATTCGTTGCCAGGCCTCCCAAACTGCTCGAGTTAATTGGAATGCCGTCAACGACCCACAATGGATTGTTATCTCCGGTCAATGAGGTGGCTCCGCGGATAACAACTCTTTTTGTCCCGGCAACACCATTCGCAATATTGCCGACGTCAACACCGGCAATTTTACCGGAAAGGGCATTCACCAGGCTTGGTGTTTGTACCGTGTTTACTTTGCTTCCATCGAGCTGGGCCACGGAGTATCCTAAACTCTTTGGATTGCGTTTAATATTTAATGCGGTTACGACAACGTCAGCCAATTCCTTTGAATTGGTCGAAAGGCTAAGGTTGATCTGTGTTTGATTTCTTACCTGGACCTCCTGTGTTTGCAATCCGACAAACGAAAAAACAATCACGGCCCGTTTATCCGGTGCCTTGATCGAGTAACTTCCAAGCTCGTCGGTGGTGGTGCTTACCGTAGACCCTTTGATGGTCACGGTAACGCCGGTTAGCGGCTCATTGTTTTCATTTGTAACACTTCCTCGAACTGTTATCGGGTTATTTTGCGCAAACCCAGAAATTGGATACCATAGGCACAGAAATAGAATAAGCAGAGTTAGCATGGCTGATAAGTATCTCATTAGCAAAGATTTTATGGTTAAATGTAAAATTTGTTAGATCGGCATATTTCTGCTTATTGATCTATTTTGTGTACTTTTTTTGCATGATCATTGCCAATCTTGGGGGAATACATAAAAAAAATTATACTAAAATGAACCTTGTGTTAATTAATAATTACTAATCAAAAAGGAAAATAGGTAAATGATGGAAACAACGAAGGCTTTTATTTTAGTGGTCAACGAAAACGCTGCAGCAGGACCACTAGTGGCAGCAGGTCAAAGTCAAAAACAGCCGTAATGACGATTTCAAACCAAGTATCGGTGGCGTAAAAAGGTATTGATGTAAATTATTGTGGTGTGGGAGATGAAGGGATTGGAACCCATAATTCAAGATCAATTTAATCCGGTGTTACTGATCTCTATGCGAAAGGTTTAATGAACAAAGAAATTTTTGGTCTCTGAAATCATCTGTCTATACTGAAAGGGAGTCTTGCTTCGAACAGCCTAAACTTTTTCTCATTACTTCGAATCAATATGTGACTTAGACTACCATGAATCGTTTATCTAGCTATATTGATCGAGGGAATAAGCTTTTTCCCCACTAAGGTTGAAAAGGTATTTACACTTAAATTTCTATTGAACTTTTATTTTAAAACTAATGGTTGGGGTTTCACTCCCGGTATAATGATATATTCTGATATGGTAGATCCCATCATTTGACGCATCAGGACCTGTTAAGCCAGTTCCAAAAGTTTCGCTTCCTCCATTCCCCAAAGCGTTTGCATAGTCTGAACCAGTACTCGTGTTTGGATAATAATCGAAGGAACAATTCGATTTTAATCCGACTACCGGATTAAAATTACTGCTCACATCATATATAACTACGCTTGTTGCATAATATCCCACCGGAACACTAACAGCAACCCAAAAGCCTCTTATACTGGCACCCCCAGCACTCTGTCCGGATATTGGAGCACCAAGCGTGTAGTTTGCTACATTGATATTAACTTGATAGACTGTATTAACCTGCATAATTGGTGGAGAAGTACAGGCGTCTGTCGGAGTTATTGGTATAGGTGCGGCAGAGCCTGATGTAAAATTTAAGGAATTCCCGTAAGCAGTACCGGCACTATTCGTTGCATAAGCTCTTACATAATAAAGAGTACTTGGAGATAATCCAGTAATGGAGCTTGTAAAGCTACCTGTTCCCGAACCATTGGTGGTTTTGCTGTTTGCGGTAGTTGGGTTTGGAGATGTGTTCCAGCAAACACCTCGAGAAGTGACCGTTGCACCACCATCGCTTGTTACATTACCGCCCGAACTGGCTGATGAACTAGTCACACCTGTAATTGATGTAGTACTGACTGTGGGTAATTGGGCCGGTGCTTGTGGTGTGTTAAAACTTACAGAATTTCCGTAAGCAGTTCCTGCACCATTAGCTGCATAAGCTCTTACATAATAAAGCGTACTTGGAGATAATCCAGTAATGGAACTTGTAAAACTTCCTGTTCCTGAACCATCGGTGGTTTTGTTGTTTGCAGTGGTTGGGTTTGGTGATGTACTCCAGCAAACTCCACGAGAAGTAACCGTTCCACCACCATCGCTCGTTACATTACCGCCAGAACTGGCTGATGAACTAGTCACACCTGTAATTGATGTAGTACTGACTGTGGGTAATTGGGCCGGTGCTTGTGGTGTATTAAAACTTACAGAATTTCCGTAAGCAGTTCCGGCACCATTAGTTGCATAAGCTCTTACATAATAAAGTGTACTTGGAGATAATCCAGTAATGGAACTTGTAAAACTTCCTGTTCCTGAACCATCGGTGGATTTGTTGTTTGCAGTGGTTGGGTTTGGCGATGTACTCCAGCAAACTCCACGTGCAGTAACCGTTCCACCACCATCGCTCGTTACATTACCACCAGAACTGGCTGATGAACTAGTCACACCTGTAACTGATGTAGTACTAACTGAAGGCATCTCCGTAACCGGGCAAGTATAAAGTATTTGTGAAAAATCAAAGATATCAGGATAAGAAGCAATAGGATAATCATTTCCAAAAAAACCTAAATTAGCTTCCGCACTGGCACTAATTCCCGCCGTTAATTCACAGCTTTGTGTTGGAAAAAGTTGTCCGGTAATTTTCAGGTAAGCGTCTACATCTATACTTCCCTTGGCCCAGTTAGAACCATACAACTTAAAAGCAATTGACGGTTCCACATAAAATTGAGCTTCAGCAGATCCATTGATCCCGGAAAAATTGAACTGATTTTGCATTGTTCCATTGTAACCCACGCTCCAGTCATGATTTTCATACTTGAGATAGCTAACAACTCTATTAGTATTTGTATTTGATGCGCTCATACCCACATTTAAAGAAGCCACAGCTCCTATTCTAACTTCAAGTGTTGGTACAATAATCAAGATTGTGCCTGGTATATACCATAAAGCCAAAGGCTTTGAATAAATAACTTTTTCTTTAGTAATATTACTGACATTGGACCCAACAGTGATTGAATTAGTGAGTATATTTTCAAACCCCGCCTCAATTGATGCGGAGTTTAAGCGAAAGTTACTTATATCAATATGAAATCTAAAATCTGGAGTGACTTGTAAGCTCCCGTCAAATTTAATCTGGTCTGATGTAGTGTTGGTGTTTCCGTCTTCATCGTGAAGAATTATTTGTGGTATTGAGATAGTAAATGGTACTGCTGTAGTGGTGCGCTGCAATGTATCATTGTCAGAATATACTTTTCTGTAATCAAGATGTAATTCTTTGAATGTTTCGGTTAAAGTGGTTTCACTTGTTATCAATGTTGTAGTTGAGCCTGTAGTTTGTTTACTAATTATTTTCCTAAGAAACCCAAAAGGAGCATTTGGAGCAATGCCACATAGAATTATAATGCCACTTTCTAAATTTTGAAGTTGAGGTGTTGTTCCATTAAAAACAATGGTAGAAGAATCAATGAATTGAATCAATTGAGCGGTTGGAGTATTAATTATGATTGTATTTGAACCCATTTCCATCAATGGCGGCAATTTTTCACACTGGGCCGTTATCGCTAAATTTTTATTCGCCATCACCGAATAATTTGCACCTTCTTCTACTTGAATTGATGCGGCCGTTGCATCATTGTCACGTATTACACAAGGGAATAAAGTTGAATTATTGATAATTACATGCGTTTTGTCATTCGGAACTGAATTACCAGTCCAGTTCAATGGATCATGCCAATTATCACTTGCAGTACCTAACCAGGTTTTGATATCCTGACGTACGGTTACAAACACAGTATCTCGGCAACCACTGCTATCTACAGTTAATCGATATACTCCTAAAATAGCTACTGTTGGATTACTTATGTCCCACTGTATAGTTAATCCTCTCGTCTGAATAATATTTGTTAGGTCAACTGTTTCATTTGAGCAAATAACAAACACAGTAGTATCATTATTTAAAAGATGACTGGGGCAATTTTGCGCGTAAGAATTAATAGTGAATGCGAAGCTGCAGAAAAATAAGAATTTTCTCATGGAAGGTTCAGGTTTAATGTATGTCAAAAGTGTACTTGCGGACAATGCATGGCCTCGGCGGATTGCTATTCTATGGGAGTTTGGGTTGGTTTGAAACTCAATAAAATGGCCTGTGTTGAAGTTAAAGAATTTTGTTGAGATTACTTCACTGCGAAGAATACATTGTGCACCTACAATCCAACCCAGACCGAATAAGCGAACTGACTTTGATTGCAGGAATCAACAACGTCTTGAAAAACGCCATATACTTCACTGCGGTATTGTTGGCGATGTTTCGGGCCGTTCTCAAATATTGAAAGTACTGTTCCAGAAATTTGTTATTGATTCTCACGAGGGCAAAATTTTTGACCTTGAATTTTTTCCATAAAGTCAATAACAAACCGAGTACAGCAGTCATAGTTCTCGTAGGTAGCGTGGCCAAAATTGACCTCTGTTTGGTTGCCAAGTTCTTTACTCCGGTTTTGCAAATATTCGACCAGTAGCACAGGTCGTTCTTCATCGCCCTTGAGTCCCGAGACCAGTTCATCGATCGTAAATGGGGTTCGGGAGAATTTGAGCTGGTCCAAAACATGTACTGCTCTCTGTGTAATTCTCTCCAAATTCTTATTAATGGTCTCTGCGGTTTTGCTACGCAGTTTGACCATTAATGCTTCTGCATCCCAATCTTTGCTGTCGCAATATAGACCAGTAAAAATGTCGCGTCGTTCCTGGCGATAAACAATCCTCAACACAATTGGCAATTGTCCTTTCTTGTTAACTCTTTGCTTTCTGCAAAGGAAATTGAAGTGAATGTCTAATAACTCTACCATACCAAAATGATTTAAACGTTTGCAAATTGAGAAGTGTTGGTATTTTAGAGAAGTGCAGAAAGTTGCTTAAGAATGCAAAATGAATCGGTACATGAATGCGGGTGTTTTTTGGTCTCTGCAAGTGCACCTAAAACATGCATTACCTTGCTTCAGATTGCATTCAACGAAAAATGCAAAATTCTGTTTATCAACCATTTGCAGAATTTTGCATCGTCTTGCAAAGTATCCAGCGGAGACTGAGGGATTCGAACCCTCGATACCCTTTAGAGGTATACACACTTTCCAGGCGTGCTCCTTCAACCACTCGGACAAGTCTCCAATTTTTCGGGGTTGCAAAAATACAGTTCCGCAGCCTAAATACTGAATAATTTCTGGGCATTCGCGGTAGTTATCCTTGCTACCTCTTCTATTCCGGTTGCGGTCACCGAAGCTAGTTTATCGACCACATAACTTAAATAGGAGGGCTCATTCCTCTTTCCTCTATAGGGTACTGGCGCCAGGTAGGGCGCATCCGTCTCCAGGATAACATTTGAAAGGCCTGCTTCCTTTATTACAGCGTCCAGTCCCGAGTTCTTAAAGGTTATGACACCTCCAATTCCCAGGTAGAACCCGAGTGCCATGATCTTTTTTGCCTGCTCCAGTGAACCGGTGAAGCAGTGAAAGACCCCTTTCAAACTGCCGTCCTGGTTCTTTTGTATCATTTCGATGCATTCATCTATCGAATTGCGGGAATGAATGACTACCGGGATATCATATTGCAGGGCCCAGTTGATCTGTTGCTGAAAAACTTCATACTGCTGGGCCTTAAAACTAAGGTCCCAATAGAAGTCGAGGCCGGTTTCTCCAATGGCCACAAACTTTTTTTTTGATAAATGTTGCTCGATGATGCCTAATTCGACATCGTATTTTTCCATGACCGAGCAGGGATGGAGACCCATCATAGCCATACATTTTCCCGGAAAATGCTTTTCAACCTGTAGCATATTCTCATGGGTTGTGGAATCGATAGCAGGCATGAGGATCTTTGTAATACCCGCTTTATCAGCCCGTTCGATGATGGCCTGCCTGTCCCCGTCAAACTCAGCTACATAAATATGGGAATGCGTATCTATAATTGTCATGGTAAAAATGTAAACCGCCAATTCCGGCAAAAAGCCGCAAACTTCCGATAATCAGCTACTTGAAATTTGTTTGGATTAATTAAAAAATATTATACCTTTAAGCCAGTTTTCATAGGGTACGGATTAAAAACGGGCCAGGGTTTCTACCCAGGCCCTAACTTTTTATATGAGTACCAGTTATTTACCCAGCTCCGCCTCCTCATAACGACATTATATTTATATTATTTGTCTTTTTATTCTTGAATTAGGCAAACTTTTAAACTGAAATCCTTTCGTTGATAATAATTCGAGTGTTCGTGGCAGACAATATTCAAGATGATTAAATGCTTTCTCGCTGTCATGAAAAACAACAATAGAACCAGGTCTTGTGTTTAATGCAACATTGTTCAAACAATCTTCCCTCGTTATCCCTTTATCAAAATCACCACTCAGTACATCCCACATGATGATCTTTGCATGCTCGTCTTTCAAAACTGCTTTAATATTCTTTGCCTGAAAGGAACTTATTTTTCCATACGGCGGGCGAAACAGGGAGGAGTCAATATAATTCGACGCCGTCTTTATATCATCCAGGTACTCGGCATCTTTTGTCTTCCACCCGTTCAAATGATTATGTGTATGATTGCCCGTGGTATGACCAGCCGCCAGTATCTGATCATAAATTCCCTGCCGCGATGCAACATTGTTTCCCACGCAAAAGAAAGTTGCCTTCGCATCATATCTTTTCAGCTGGTCCAGCACAAACAGCGTCGCTTTTTCATGCGGCCCGTCATCAAAACTGAGATATACTTCCTTTTCTTTTGTCCGCACATCCCATGTATAGGAAGGATATATTTTTTTGAGCCACCAGGGTGTCTTGACAAAATACCGCATAGAGTAGCCGCAAGGTAAGAAAGAAGGCAGAACTGCAAGACAGATCAGCATCCGGCGGGCCACTTGTTGAATCGCGGCCTCTCATTACAACCTTCT
>DASSFT010000120.1:0-3928 GCA_035694045.1 Chitinophagaceae bacterium | reverse complement strand
TCCCCTGGTTAAAGACTGGGTGCAGGCAGTAGGTCAGCAAAACCCGGCCTTGCTCAGTTCATCGATTGATGTGTCTGTAGAAAGTCATGTCATGGCCTTTGCCGCCGAAAGAAGCCGTCTGAATAAAACGATTGAAAATATAATTGTCTGATTGTCTTATCCAACACCTACCGCCCGCTAGTAAACGGGCTTCAAATAATTTTAAGGTTGCAATAATTAATAATTATTAATCAATAATCTTCTTACTACTTTTGGCCACTTTATGCCCAAAGCATGCCTGATAATAGTGTTCAATCACCGGTACGACAAGAATATCCCGGTGTTGGAAAAAATATATGCTCCCCGTTTTTCGCATATTTATTTCCTGGTCCCTTTTTATAACGGCAATGATCCCAGGGTGATCCCCGTATACGAAAGCTCCCATTTTTTCCAGTCATTTTTGGCGCAGGGGTATCACCGCTTTTTTAAAGAGGAGTTCACCCATTATATTTTTACCGGTGATGATTGCCTGCTGACACCTTCCATAAATGAAAATAATTTCCTGGAGCAAACAGGGTTAGCGCCGAACACAGATCTGATCTCCGGCTTCATCGAATTGCATACACTGTCTGGCAACCCCTGGTCGCACACCTATAAGGCGGTGGATTTCTTTAATAATCGCAAAGGAGCAGAAGTAAAAAAGGAACTACCACCTTATGAAGAAGCGGTTAACAAATTCAGGCATCATGGAATAGCCGTCCAGCCATTGACCAAAGAAAATATTTTCGGCACAAAAGGATCATCGGACAAACGGTGGTGGGAATACTGGTTATTCAAACAATACCATCTTCGCTATAAATGGAAGCGGTACCTGAAGAACGGAAAGGTGGAACTGCCTTACCCGGTTGCCGGCTCCTATTCAGATATACTGATCGTAACCAGGGAAAGTATTTATGATTTTTGCCGCTATTGCGGTATCATGGCTGCTGTCGGGTTGTTTGTCGAATTGGCGATCCCCACCGCTCTTTTGCTGGCATCGAAAAAGATCATGCAGGAAAAAGACCTCAGGTTAAAAGGCAAAGCTTTGTGGACGACTGAGGAAGTGGAAGAAGTAGAAAAAAAGTTCAACAAATCACTACAATCACTCGTGAATGATTTTCCACCCGGTCAATTATATTATCACCCTGTCAAACTATCGAAATGGAACAACGATCTCTGAAAAAATTTATCGTTATTACCAGCATATTCAAACCTACGGAAGCGATTGAAGCATTCTCAAAACTAAAAGATTATCATCTCGTTGTCGTAGGAGATAAAAAAACACCGGGTGACTGGCAGCATGAGAATTGTACTTTTTTGAATGTAGCAGCCCAGTTGGACCTGGCTTCTTCCCTGGCAACCGTTATTCCTTTTAATCATTACGGCAGAAAGATGATCGGGTATGTTTACGCGATGAAACAGGGAGCCGATATTATCATCGATACTGACGATGATAATATCCCGTATGACAACTGGAGCTTTCCTTCGTTTGAAGGCGGGTTTCTTACCACTCAAGAAAACCTGGGCTGGGTAAATATCTATCATCATTTCAGCGATCAACCCATATGGCCGAGAGGATTGCCTTTAAGAAATATTAACGACTCGAGAGACAAATTGCAATGGCAAACCGGGACGCTCAATCACAGGGTAGGCATCTGGCAGGGACTGGCAGACGATGACCCCGATGTGGATGCCATTTACCGTCTCACTTCCAACAAACCCTGCACGTTTCAAAAAAAGGAACCGCTGGTATTGGAAAAAGGAACGGTCTCTCCATTCAATTCTCAAAACACGGCGATACAAAAAGAATTATTCCCCCTGCTATTCCTGCCTTCTTTTGTTACGTTCCGCTTTACGGATATCCTGCGGGGGATCATTGCTCAGCCCATACTCTGGCAGCATGGCTACCGTCTCGGCTTTACCGGGGCCACTGTCATTCAAAAAAGGAATGAACACGATTATTTTAAAGATTTTGAAAGCGAGGTGCCGATGTATCTCCATACCGAAAAATCACTGGAAGCAGTAAGTAAAAATATCAGTGGTAATACGGTAAAAGACAGTCTTCACAACGCCTACGAAGCTTTGCTAAAAATTAACGTGGTAGAAGAAAGGGAAATGACCGTGTTGGAGGAATGGCTGAAACTATTTTGATACATTTGCTTCATGCAAATCCTGATTGATGCCATTAAAAATCTGTATGTCCAGTGGAAAGGCGATGAGCCCGTATCTGTAGATGTATTGCCGATTTCTGGCAGCGAACGCCGTTATTTCCGCCTGTATGGAAAAGAGGGTTCGGTAATCGGGACTTATGGCGCCAATGTTAAAGAGAACGAATCCTTCATTTATTTTTCCCAGCATTTTCACAAAAAAAACCTGGCCGTTCCCGAGATCTATGCGGTCAGCGATGACAGGATGTATTACCTCCAGCAGGATTTCGGAGATGTATCATTGCTTAACTGCCTCGAGAAAGATGGGTTTACCCAACCTGTCTATGATCTTTTCAAAAAAAGCCTGGCAGCACTGGCTTCTTTGCAGATCAATGGAGACAAGGGGCTGGACTATAAAAAATGCCTGACCAATAAAGAATTCGGCAAGGAAGCCATCATGGCCGACCTGCTTTATTTCAAATACTATTTCCTGGATGCATTGAGAAAACCTTATGACAAGCAAAAGCTGATCAGGGATTTTGAAGCGCTGAGCAATTATCTCACGCATACCGAATACAAATATTTTATGTTCAGGGATTTTCAGAGCAGGAATATTTTTATTACCGGAACAGATGATAACAAACATGTCCATTTCATCGACTACCAGGGTGGTATGAAAGGTGCGCCCCAATACGATGTAGCCAGTATGCTATGGCAGGCAAGGGCCAACCTTCCGGATGACTGGAAGGAGAACCTGTTGACCGATTACATGAATGTTTTTGAAATGCTGATCGATGCACCACTTGACCAGGTTGTTTTCCGTAGCCAGTATAATGGGTATGTATTGATCCGTTTATTACAGGTGTTGGGTGCTTATGGCTTCCGGGGTTTGTTTGAACGCAAAGCACAATTCCTTACGGCCATCCCGCTGGGACTGCGGAACCTGAAAGAGTTTATCAGGAACCAGAGCATTGGGATCTCGCTTCCCGAATTCAGAAAGGTTTTGGATCTCTGTATAGCGGATGAGATCATACAACAATTCTCACCTACGCAGGCAACCGAGAAAACACCGCTGGTCGTAAAGATCTGCAGCTTCTCATATCGCAAAGGCATCCCGCAGGATGAATCGGGGAATGGCGGCGGGTTTGTTTTTGATTGCCGTGGTATTTTAAATCCCGGCCGCATTGAAGAATTCAAAACCCAGCATGGCCGTGATAAAGCTGTAAAAGATTACCTCGAACAGCAGACACATATGCTCAATTATCTCAACAGCGTATTTGACCTCGTTGATACAACTGTTGAAGATTTTATCAAACGCGACTTCGGAAGTTTGATGGTGAGCTTTGGATGTACGGGTGGCCAACACAGGAGTGTATATGCAGCGGATGCGCTGGCCAGACATTTAAGAAATAAGTTTAAAGTAAAAATAGAATTAAAGCACTTCGTACAGGACGAGAAGAACTGGACAAACCCATTGCCAGGGAAGTCGGTGGCCGAATGACCATACAATGAGACCTAATTTATTTATCCTTTTGTTTATTGCCTTTGCTATCCCGTCTTGCCACGCACAACAAAAAGATGATGGCAGGACATATAATAAAGAATATGCCGTGGGGTCAATTCCTTCTGTGAACAATTTCTTGACTTTGACAAAACAAGAGAAGGAGCTGGATAGTTTATTCAATTCAGAGTACAATTCAACTGGCAATTCACAAAAACTTCGCCATATGCCAGGAAACAGTTTTAGAAGTAATAGGGCGCGC
>DASSFT010000119.1:0-3370 GCA_035694045.1 Chitinophagaceae bacterium | reverse complement strand
GACGGATCAAGGGCGGGTTACTGGCACCTGCAAAAGGACGGGGCCCTGGTAAATGTTGGCGATACTGTCCGCAAGGGCCAGGTTATCGGGCTGAGCGGTAAGACCGGTTACGCTTTTCAACCTCATCTCCATTTTATAGTTTGGATATCTCAAAATGGCAACTGGCAGCAAATACCGACACGTTTTCAAACTTCAAAAGGAATTAAGTACCTGCGCTTTTTAAAAAAGTATCGCCGCCCCAAAACAAACGATACGTATTTTTGAAAATATAGCTACCGTTTGTCATTAGAAGAAATATACCAGCAATTTGTTCAAAACATCAGGGAGACCAAATGGCCAGAGTGGGTCAGCACCGTTACACAGATAGCAAGTGTGTGGTATGCCAGGAAAAATAATGTATTGGTCTATCCTACAGGCATCATTGGAGTGCTGCTGGCAGCCCATGTCTATTTTTTTATGACTCATCCTCCCCTGTATGCCGATGGGGCACTTAACCTGTATTATTTCCTGATGAGCGTCTATGGTTGGTATAACTGGGTGCAGAAAAAAGACGCACAACACTATACATACCCGATTCGCTGGTGCAACAGGAAAGAATTAGCGGTGGGGATTGGCTTTTGCGTGTTTTTCTGGGCTGCTATCTACATTGTACTGGCCAAATTCACTAACAGCAATACACCGGTGCTTGACTCACTGGTATCTTCTTCCGCCATCACTGCAATGTGGTGGATGGCAAAAAGAAAGATCGAGAACTGGCTGGCATGGATCTTCTCGGACATAGTGGCCATTCCACTGAATTTTTACAAGGAGCTAATGTTATTTACGCTGATGTATGTGCTCTTCCTTGCTATGGCATGGTGGGGTTTTGCAGAATGGAAAAAAAAGGCGGAGACTGCTTAGTGGTCGCCGTTGTTGGTGTTTCCCGTCTGTTTAAATGACTCTCCACGCTGGTGCATGCACGGAGCACCAACAACTGCCTCTAGCCTAGGTATCCCATTGAGGCATAGATGGATTACTAAAAAAAGTCTGTTTATTAATAGTCAGGCTCCAGGGTTCTAAACTAGAAGTTGAAAATGTTTCTATAATCCACCCGTTAGCAAGTATGAGAACAAGATCTGAATTGATAAGCTTCGACTGAATTTCTATCTTATTAATATTTGACCCCTTAATTTCTTTAATCTTATCAGCGTTGTTGTCAGTACATCCAAATACCAAAACTTCATCCTTCAGAACTCGCCACCAACAAGTTGCAAAAACAATATTCCACGAATCGCCTCCTATAACCAGTTGCTCTCCTTCCCAACTTACAGTGGATATGCTAAGTGGCGTCATTTTATTGATCTCGCGATATATTTCGTTTAGCATCATTTGCCATACTTTAATTTGACTTCTTTTACCTTGTCTAATTTACCATTTTCATTTAATTCGCCATTGTTGGTTTTTCCCTGTGAATAGAGATAAGTGTTGTTGAAGTAATTAAGAACGGTTTCCACTTCAGATAGTTTGCGTCGGGCTGTTCGCAGATTTTTCAAGGTAGCCCAAAACCCCAGGCAGCCCTCGCAAGGACGGTGCACTCTGCGAGGCGCGCAATGTCTGCGACTTTGAACTTCGGATCCTCTATAAAAGAAAAGGTGATTGCAACCGCAACCACCTTTCTTTACAATTAAAACACCACATTAGCTTACTTTAATCTCCTGGCTACTTGATTCCTTACCAGCAACAATTGGCAATGAAACCTGCAATACACCATCGACATATTTTGCCGAAATGTTTGCTGTGTCAACGCTGTCGTCAAGGGTAAAGGTCCTTTCAAATCCACCACGACTGTATTCCCGCATGATCCAATCGGGCCGGGGGAATCCTTCAGGCGGTGTGTAAGTGATCGTCAGCTCATTTCCTTTTACACCCAGGCTGAAATTTTCCTTGATACGGCCGGGGGCGAAGACCAGCATTTCAAAGCTGGTTTCCGTTTTGTAAACATTTACGGCAGCTCTTTGCATTGATCGGATATACAGGTGCCGTCCCCTGCTCCCGGAGTAATTGCCTTTTGCGGCGCATGACTGATAGTAGTTCATGTTACTTTGTTTTAATGAAGAATAAAATATCATTAGTATAACAGCCCTGGCAATTGAGTTGTTCAAAGGATCTCGATAAACCCGGTGAATCGCCAATCATTTATCTTTAACCCTTTAATCAAACCGGTGAAACAACAATCGTTACCGCCCGAGCATAAATGGCTCTATTTTTTTATCGGCCTGGCCGTGCTGGCCAATTTCAGTGGCTTATTCGTTCCGTTGATGGACCCCGACGCCGGCGTATATGCATCAGTTTCTAAAAATATGCTGGTGCGGGACAATTACTGGGAGTTGTATTTCCAGGGTAATGACTGGCTGGATAAACCGCATTTCCCTTTCTGGCTCACCGCTTATTTTTTTAAACTCTTCGGTGTTCATACATGGGTATATAAACTACCGGGTGTCCTGCTGGTGCTGATCGGTGCACACTATACCTATCTCCTGGCCAAACAACTGTACAACCAGACGATTGCGCTCTGGTCAGTGTTTATCCTGCTTACCGCAGAGCATATTATTATTTCTAATAACGATGTCCGGGCCGAACCCTTCCTGACCGGTTTGATCATCGCCTCTATCTATCATTTTTACAATGCGCTTAAAAAAAATATCAGCTGGCATCTCGTTGCCGCCTCTTTTTTTGCCGCCTGTGCTGTAATGACAAAAGGACCTTTTACCCTGATACCGGTCGGCGGTGCTATCGCCGGGGAAATAATCATTAAGCGCAACTGGAAACAGGTATTTCACTGGAAATGGTTGCTGGCATTTGTCCTTGTTGCTGTGTTTATCACGCCGGAGTTATATAGCTTATGGTACCAGTTTGACAGGCATCCTGAAAAAATTGTTTTTGGAAAGACCCATGTTTCCGGCATCCGCTTTTTTCTTTGGGATAGTCAATTCGGACGGTTCCTAAACAAAACTCCGATGAAGGGCAAGGGCGATCCATTTTTCTTTTTACATACATTGTTATGGGCTTTTCTTCCCTGGTCGCTGCTGATGTACGCCTCGTTTGTAGAAAAATTAAAGAACGGTTCAAAGAAGATAAACTATAAAAATGAAGAGTGGCTAACAGTCAGTGGCAGCCTGCTGACCCTGCTTATCTTTTCATTGTCCAAATTCCAGCTTTCTTATTATACCAATATTATTTTTCCTTTGTTCGCCATTCTTACCGCGCAGTATATCTTTAAGTTGCGGTCCGGCATCTTTCCAATTATACAAAATGTAATTACCGCTATCCTGATGGTGGGCGGTGTACTTTTACAAATATTCTATTCTCCTTCTCTGCCACCATTGGTCCT
>DASSFT010000118.1:0-7435 GCA_035694045.1 Chitinophagaceae bacterium | reverse complement strand
ACCCCATCTGCCTTAGCCGCTGTATGCGTGTTTGCATTAGTATTTTTTCCAGCATTGGTGAAAGCGCAGCCTATAAATAATTTATGTGGTTCGCCAACACCATTGGTATCTACTTCAAATGTCTGCGGTGTTGCAACAAATGGTACACTGGTGGCCGCAACCTATACTGCAATTCCCAATGCCTGCGGCGTGGCCAACAGGAATGACGTATGGTATAGTTTCGTTGCAAATAATCCTAATCCTGTTATTACATTAGGTGGCACTATAGCCACTCTCCCATTAACTACCAATCAGCCGAGTATTCAGTTGTACCAGAATTGTGCGGGAACATTAGCCCCGGCACCAAACTGCGCTACGTCTGCGACGAGTTTAACAGCAAGCAATCTTGTTCCCGGTACTACTTACCTGATCCGTGTTTTTTCCAATAATAATGCTGCCGTTACTTTTACCATCTGTATTGACGATCCTAACTATGATCTTTGTAACACTCCACTCGATATCAGCTCAGATTTAACCTGTATAAATGTTCCCGGTAATTTTTATGGAACAACTGTAACTGCTACCAGTTACACAGGATTTAACTGTTTAGGCGGGGGTATCCAGCGGGATGTTTGGTTTAGGTTTACTGCTCAGTCTACCAATCCCACGATAAAGTATACTGGCGTAGGTGTAACTGCCTCAAGCAATGCCGGGATGCAATTGGTATCTAACAGTTGCGGTAGCAACTTTACATCATACTATTGCCAAAATGTGGTTGCTGGTGTCGCTACGATCAACGCCAATTTTTTAACGCCCGGTACGGTTTATATGATCAGGGTATATTCTACAGTTACAACGGGAGCAACAACACCCGGTCAAAACGCATTTAATATTTGCATTACTGATCCTGCTGTCATTCCTTCCAATGATGAGTGTACGGGAGCAGTAAATATTTCAGTGATGAACTCATGCCAGGCTGTACCTGGTAACCTGGCGGGAGCTACTCCTTCTGCCACGCCATTAGGTGGAACTTGTGCAGCACCTAACATGTATGACGTATGGTATAAATTTACCGCCGTCGCAACCTCATCGACTATCACTGTAAGTCCCAATCCAAACCCGAATAATTTTACCAATGGCCGCATTGAAGTATTTTCTACTACTTCCGGCGATTGTAGCACGCTTACTTCTATTTCCTGTGGTGCAAGCCCGCTCAATACTCTCGGGTTGATTGCCGGCAGGACCTATTATGTAAGGATATACTCGACTACCGGTCCTCCTCCCGATGGTAATGCGAGGTTTGATATATGTATTACCAGCCCATTGCCTGCTGTCCGTTATGGTAACAGCTATGTGAACATGTCGAGAAGAACAGGCGGTGGTGTTGTACAAAAAGGAGACACTCTTGAAATAAGAATGACTTTCCAGTATTCACTGCCGACCAATAAAACCAATATACGTTTCGTGGATAATGTGCCTACCAAGACGGCGATGCTCATTACATCTGCCGACTCGATCCGTATCATTACCAATGAAGGGTTGACCTATAAACGATATACCCTTGGTGCCGGAGATGATGCAGCTACCTATAAAGCTGTGCCTGCTATAAACGAGTACAATATTCGTATGAACGTAGGGTTCGCTAGTAACCCCGGTATACCGGTAAACAATACAGCTACTGAAACTGCTTCGGCAACCGGAACTATGAACAGAACTAACCGGCCCACGCTGTTTAATGGCTCGGTGCTTTTTGCCATTGCTTACCGGGTAAAAGTAACCGGCAACCCGGGTGATACCATTGTCCTGAACCCGGCACAATTTATTTATAGAACCGGCGGTCTTCTCGATACGACATTAACCGCTACTTCTTATAAGATACTTATCACAACCCCGATGTCTTTATGTACCAACAGTATCGGGTTGAACAACGCTGAAGAATTCGGTGGATCCTTTGGTTCAGGCACTCCTACCAACCGAACCACCGACCTTACCAGCCCGATCCAGGGTTATAGTTTCGTAAACGAAATAAATAATTATAATAATTTAGGTGATGGACGTTATGCCATCGTAAAAAATATCAGTCCCCGCAACAGCACTCAAAAAAATGCCAACAAGGCTTATGCCTGCGGAACCCTGGCCTGGGCCGATCCGTTCAACTGCGCCAACAGGATGCACGGTGGTCACTGGTACATCGACGGCGACCATACAGGTACTACCAATGCTGCGGGTAATGCACCCCCGGCTGCGGCAACGAGCGCGGGTTACATGCTGGAAGTAAATGCCGACTACGTGCCTTCAGAAATTTACCGGCAAACACTGAACAATCTTTGTCCGAATACTTATTATGAGTTTTCTGCCTGGTTCAGGAATATTTGTCCTACCTGCGGATCCGATTCAACTGGAGCGCAGTTTGCAGGAACGCCGACTGCCCCGGCAACCGGTTATCCAGGTGTGTTACCTAACCTGTCATTCGCGCTTGATGGTCTTGACTATTATAGTACAGGTGCTATCGATACGGTTGGCTGGTTAAAAAAAGGATTCGTTTTCCGTACAGGAGTTTCACAGACCAGTGCAACGTTCTCGATCAGGAATAATGCACAGGGTGGCGGTGGAAATGACTGGGTAATGGATGATATCGCGGTGGCTACCTGTTTACCTACAATGAGCTACTCACCGACTATCAACCCGAACGTATGTCGAAGCAATCCTGTCACCATTGCCGATACGATCAGCTCATTCTTTAAGAACTATACTACTTACAAATGGCAGCGCAGTACAAATGGTGGTGCCAGTTGGACAGATATAACGGGCGTTACTACAATACCCGATACGAATTATTATATCACGAGTTACACAATACCGCCCTCGAATACCCTGATGTCAAACAGTGGTGACCTGTACCGTGTGGTTGTTGCCACTACGGCGGCAAACCTTACGGATCCCGATTGTAATATCTCCGATGGGGTGACCATTACCCTGACGGTTATCGATTGCGGTATCCCGCTTAAGACAGACCTATTATCTTTTAATGGCAAGCTGGTAGTGGATAAAGCAAATCTTTCCTGGACAACATCCAAAGAAAACGAGCCTGTCAAATTCAATATCGAACGCAGTATCGATGGAACGAATTTTACGCTGGCAGGAATTGTAGACAGCCACAACGATTATACCTCGGAGATCAATGCCTATTCATTTGTTGATCCTGAGCCAGTGACTGGTAAAATATTTTACAGGATTGTGATGATAGATCAGTCGGGTACTAAAAAATACTCACGAACCATACCGTTGAGTAAACAAGGAAGCGAAGATCTCGGCCTGGTGAATGTTATCAACCCATTCCTCCAGTCCCTTGACTTCGATATCGCATCCCCGGCTGATGCCAAGATTGAAGTGATGCTGATAGATCCTTATGGCAAGGTTGTTCACAAGAACAGTTACCTGGTACATTCCGGTATCAATGCGCTGAGCATTCCCAATACCGCCAGTCTTCCACCGGGTACCTATATTCTCCGTGTGAGCAACAATCAAACAATCATCAACCGAAAAGTCTTGAAAAAAAGTTTTTGATCTATAATTAATCCGTACTCTATGACCGCCTTTATCTAAAGGCGGTTTTTTATTTAAAAACAGTACTTTTATATCTTATTTCATGAGTATGAACCCAATTCCCAAACCTGTGATCGGAATTTCCTGCGGTGACCTGAATGGCATTGGCATCGAACTGATCATCAAAACATTTTCAGATAACCGTATCCTGGAATTATGCACGCCCGTGATCTTTGCTTCCAACAAGACCATCAATTTTTATCGTAAATCAATCCCGGAGATAAATTTCAACTACCAGCATGTAAAAGAGCTCAACCGCCTGAATAATAAACAGGTCAATTTAGTTAACTGCTGGGAGGAGGAAACGGCGATCAACCCGGGCCAGCTGACTGAATCCGCCGGCAAATACGCCGTTCTTTCACTGCAGGCGGCCGTGAGCGCCTTAAAACAAAAGCAAATCGAGGGGCTCGTCACAGCGCCCATCCATAAAAAAAACATACAATCACCCGAGTTCAGTTTCACCGGCCATACTCCATATCTTAAAAATGTGTTTGGCGTTAATGATGTCGTGATGATGCTTTGCGCCGGCAATTTCAGGGTGGCATTGGTTACCGAGCATATACCTGTAAGTGATATCGCCAAAAACATTACCCGGGAAGCGATAGTAAGCAAGCTTGTCATTATGAACAAAAGCCTGCAACGGGATTTCGGCATCGATAAGCCCCGTATAGCTGTACTGGGTTTGAACCCACATGCGGGTGACGAGGGATTGGTTGGTAATGAAGAAGAAACGATCATTAAACCAGCCATCAAGGATGCCAAAAACAATAATATCCTTGCTGTGGGACCTTATAGTGCAGATGCATTTTTTGCAAGGCGATATCATGAACGCTTCGATGCTGTATTGGCCATGTACCATGACCAGGGATTGATCCCCTTCAAAGCGCTGGCTACAGGTGAAGGAGTCAATTTTACAGCAGGCCTGCCGGCAGTGAGAACATCTCCCGATCATGGCGTAGCCTTTGATATTGCCGGAAAAAACAAAGCTGATACTTCATCGTTCATCACCGCGATATTTGAGTGTGTTGATATCATCAACAGGCGGAATGCCTATGATGAAAACAGGGCAAATCCCGTTCGCAAGATCACAGCTGAATCATTTGCCCGGATGGAAGATGAAGAGATAAAGGAAAACTGATCCGCCCGAACTAACCAACTAACTTATCCTCTTTTATGAAGCATTTGATTGCCTTTTTTGCATTTTGTCTTGCAATTACATCAACAATTCAGGGCCAGTCAACCACACGTCTCTCCGGTAAAGTCACCAATGCCCGCTCGACTCCTGTTGCCGGTTCTACTGTTTACCTGTTAAACACCAATTCGGGCACAGTTTCCGATGACCAGGGAAATTTTAGTTTTGGCAACCTGCCCGCCGGCGAATACATTTTACAGGTTTCATCGATCGGCTATGCCACGGTTTATAAAGATGTCATTATAAAAGGTGGAGAAACCGAATCGCTGGCCATCCAGTTGCCCGAAGCAGGTCTTCAACTGGATGCTGTATGGGTTAACGCACAAAAAAGAGAAGAACTGTTGCAGCGTGTACCATTAAGTATAACAGCCATTTCGTCCCGGCAGGTACAACAATACCGTTTGTGGAATAACAATGAGCTGGCAACGATCGTTCCCAATTTGTACTCTGCCAATTCGGGTGATGACAGGAACGTGACCTCTATCCGGGGCATTACTACTACATCATATGATCCGGCTGTTGCAACCTATATCGATGGCGTGAACCAGTTTGGACTGGATACCTATATCGCCACTCTTTTTGACATAGAAAGGATCGAAGTGCTGAGAGGACCGCAGGGAACATTATACGGTAGAAATGCAATGGGCGGTGTGATCAATATTATTACCAAACAACCTTCTAATTCCACGAGTGGTTTCGCCGAGATAAGTTTTGGCAATTATAAACAACAACGCTATAGCCTTGGATTGCGTACACCTCTTGTCAAAAACAAACTGTACGTCGGGCTGGCTGGTCTCTACGACAAACGGCACGGGTTTTATACCAACCAATTCAATAATTCTTCTTTCGACAAACAAAACAGCTTTACCGGCAACTATTACCTGAAATACATTGCCGGCAGCCACTGGGATTTTACAATTAATGTAAAACATCATAATAACCGCAACAATGGCGCATTCACACTCGTCAATGGAGTAGATGAAGCCCTGAAGAATCCTTTTATTCTCAACCAGAATGCCGTTGCTAAAATGGTGGATGATATTTTCAACAGCTCGTTGATAGTAAAATATTCGGGGTCATCATTCAACTTCAGTTCACAAACAGCCTGGCAATCGAATCACCGCTATTATGACAAACCATTGGATGGCGATTTTTCGCCCATTGATGGAGTTACGATCATCAATAATTATGGAAATGACTGGAACAATGTAAAGGTGATGACGCAGGAATTTAAATTCTCCTCTCCTGCTTCGACGACGTCCCGGCTGAAATGGACGGCCGGCAGTTATCTTTTTCACCAGGACAACCCGGTAAAACAGACCACTCATTTCGGCAACGACGCCATGCTATTGGGAGCACCCGATGTAAATTTTGGTGTCATTAATACCACAACAGCCAAAAGCTCAGGGATTGCTTTTTTTGGTCAGCTCAGCTACTCTGTAAATAACAAATTAGACGTCATTGCAGGTCTGCGCTATGACTACGAACATAAAAACTACAATGTACTGGGAGAATACCAGAAAGATCCAAATCCGAATCCCATATTTGAAACCAGGCCAGATACCAGCGCCAGCGCCAATTTCAGCGCAGTTTCCCCAAAGCTTGGAATAGCGTATAAATTGTCGGCCAACAGCAACGCATTTGCTACATATAGCCGTGGATACCGGACCGGGGGCTTTACGCAATTATCATCTGACCCTTCACAACCCCCACTCTATCCCTACAAACCGGAATACAGCAACAACATTGAATTGGGTATCAAAAATAATCTCTGCAACAACCGCCTGCGCCTGAATGCTGCCCTGTTCATGACGCTTGTGAATGACGCACAGGTTCCAACGCTTGTTCTGCCCGACGCGATAACCGTTACCCGCAATGCAGGGAAACTAACCAGCAAGGGAATTGAGCTGGAGTTGTCTTCAACTCCAGTAAAAGGTTTACAGGCTGATTATAATTTTGGTTACACTGATGCTACTTATAAAACGTTGAAACTATCCCAAAACGGGTCAACGGTTGATCTGGATGGCAAAAAGCAGGTCTTTACACCGGATGTAACCTCGATGTTGGCATTGCAATATGGAATCGATCTCGGATCAAGACAGTTGAAATTAGTGTTCCGTGGAGAATGGCTCTATACCGGTAAACAATATTTTGATCTTTCCAATAACATTTCCCAGGATGGATATAGTCTATTCAACACCCGGTTTGGTCTTTCTTTCAAAAAAGCTGAATTAATGTTTTGGGGCAGGAACCTGGCTGATAAAAAATATATCGCTTATGCCTACGATTTCGGGGCGGTACATCTGGGCAATCCAAAAACATATGGCATAACCTTAACTGGCCGTTTTTAAAGAGCGAAGAAAGAGAGCGAGAGCGAAGAATCCCGGGTATTTTGCATCGCTCTCTGCTCTGTTCCTCACTCTCAATTATTTTATCTTCATCAATTTTCCTTTCTGTACATCACTCCCCTGTTGTGCGGTGATCACGTAGGTTCCAGGCATCCATGAAGGCTGGCTCTGGATATAAATTATGTTTTGTCCCTTGTTTACAGTTTCATGAATCGTTGAGATCAACTTACCGTTGATATCGGTGATCCTGATCGTCACCTTACCGCTTTGCTTCGCATCGTATTGTACCGAGAAATTAGAGCTGGCCGGG
>DASSFT010000117.1:0-2341 GCA_035694045.1 Chitinophagaceae bacterium | reverse complement strand
GGCAAAGTATTGGAGAAAGAATGATCAGCAATGACGGCAAATGGGTGGTCTATACTATCGTGGTACAGGAAGGCGATAATGAATTGGTGATACAGTCGTCGGATGCTAAATACAAAAAGACGATACCAAGAGGATACAATGCTGTCATCACCGAAGACAGCCGATTCGTGGTTTTTAAGATAAAACCGTTTTTTAAAGATACAAGGGACGCGAAGATCAGGAAGAAAAAGGCAGATGATCTTCCCAAGGATTCCCTGGCCATTGTCAAATTAGGCAACGACAATGCATGGCGACTGCAGCGGGTGAAGGATTATAAAACGCCTGAAAAAAATTTTGGTTGGGTGGCTTACCAACTGGAAAAAACGATCGAACCTGCCGCTGCCAAATCAAAGACTCCTTTGGACACAAGAAAAGTGGCTGATAGCCTTAGCAAGGTTATTGATTCGTTGCAAATGGTTATATCTACGATGGCTAAACCGGAGAAACGAAAGAAGAACGTGGATGAAAGTTATGAGATCATGGACGATGCCGGGCTCAATATTCAAGACCCGGGACTTGATGCAGAGGGAGAGGAGATGCCAGCTATGTCGCCTGACGCGGGAACAACACTTGTACTTCGGAAACTGGAAAACGGTGTTGAAAAAACATTTAATAACGTAGTGGAGTATGCATTTAGCAAGAATGGGGAAAAATTGATCATGGAGGTTGCGCGCAATCCCAGGGACTCTTTTAGCAGGCAGTATGTGTTCCTGTACGATCTACGGAAGGGTTTTGGAGATACATTGAGCAGGGGCGGTAATGAGTTTAAAAATTTCACCCTGAGCGATGACGGATCACAGGTGGCTTACCTGGCCGAAAGAGATGCGAGGCCCAAAGAGCTGCAGAAATTTTACAGGCTTTGGTATTTTAAGGAAGGTATGGATAGTGCAGTGTTGCTGGTAGATAAGAATTCCATAGGCATGCAACTGGGAATGACCGTAAGTGAGTTCAGCAACCTGAGTTTCAGCAAGAGCGGAAGACGTTTATTCTTTGGAACAGCTCCAATACAACCACCAAAGGATACAACCCTGGTTGATTTTGAGACAGCCAAACTGGACATATGGAACTACAATGATGATTATTTACAAACAGTACAGTTGTTCCGGCTACAACGTGATCTGCAGGAGAATTTTCTCGCTGTTTATCTTTTCGATAATAACTCCATTCAACTACTGGGCTCAAAGGAGCTTCCGTTGGTCTATCAAACTAACGAAGGTGATGGCGAAACTTTTGTTGGTGTGACTGATTTTGGTAGACGAGTTGAGAGCCAATGGACGGGTACTACTAAAAAAGATATTTATGCCATCAATGTAAATAATGGAACAAGAAAACTGGTAAAGAAAGACCTGCTGGGGGTTATTGCGCCATCCTATATTTCCCCTTCGGGTAATTATATCATATGGTATGACAGTAAGGCAAGAAATTATTTTATGTGGGATGGAAAGGAAACAAAGAATGTCAGCTCTAAAATAAAAGCGCCGCTTTGGAATGAAGAGCACGACACACCGAATGAGCCACCACCGTACGGCGTGATGGGGTGGCAGGAAGGAGACTCGGCAGTATATGTTTATGACCGGTATGATGTCTGGAAAATTGGTCTTCGAGGAGGATTGAAAACAACCAATATCACAGGCATTGGCCGCAATAGCAAAACAAGGATCCGTTACGTGCCAACAGACCCGGATCTAAAATTTTTCAAATCCGGTCAGCGGATATTTTACCGCCTGTTTAATGATAAAGATAAATCACAGGAGATTGTTGAATCATCGATAAAAGAATGGTTTTCGGATGAACAGGTAAAGAGTTGCAATTGCTCAATTACATCATTCAACAAGGCGAAGGATGCAAATAGGGTGACCTATATTGTTGAAACGTATAAAAATTCGCCTGATCTCTACGCTGACCAGTTAATCCCCAATGCTGTCGGCAATCCTGTACAATTATCATTTATCAATCCCCAACAAAACAACTACAACTGGGGTACAGCAGAATTATTCAAATGGACCACCTTCAAAGGCAAACCATCGGAAGGTATTTTATACAAGCCCGAGGATTTCGATCCGAATAAGAAATATCCCGTAATTGTCTATTTCTATGAGACATTGTCTGATGGATTAAATAGCTACGTTGCTCCTGCGCCCACACCCAGCAGGCTCAATATTTCTTTTTTTGTGAGCCGCGGTTATATTGTGTTTGCGCCAGATATACATTACACAATTGGTCATCCTGCCCAGAGTGCTTATGATTACATCGTCAGTGGCGCAAAGGCATTGACAAAATTCAAGTGGATCGATGCCAAGAA
>DASSFT010000116.1:0-6012 GCA_035694045.1 Chitinophagaceae bacterium | reverse complement strand
GTTTTTCGTCGCTATAAACGGCTAAAGGAAGAGAACCAGTCATTTCCTCAATTGATCATTATTGATGGAGGAAAAGGCCAGTTGAGCGCAGCGGAGGAAGCTATGAACGATTTGGGTGAGATGGGCGCCTCAACCCTTATTGGTTTGGCAAAAAACGAGGAAGAGATCTTCTTCCCCGGCGACCAGCAATCCCTGAAACTTTCTTATAACAGCGAGAGCCTGAAGCTTATCCGGCGTATACGAAATGAGGTGCACCGGTTTGGGATCACATTTCACAGGAATAAAAGAAGCAAGGGAACCTTCAAAAATGAGCTGGAGGATATCCCGGGCATTGGAAATGCGACGGCGGACCTGCTGTTAAAGACGTTTAAATCGGTTAAAAATATCAGGGAAATTCTTCAGGAAGAAAAGGGCCTGGCGGAGCTGGAAGCGTTAATTGGGAGGGCCAAAGCTGGGCTGATTTCGAGTTACTTTAAAGGTTGATTAGGCGCCATTTGAGAGAAAAAATCGTCGAAAATAGAGCAAAAAAAATGGGGCCAGGATAGAAATCCAGCCCCGTTTTTAAAATCCAATATCCTATGAAAAACCGAGACGAAAATACAACAATTATCCAATTTTCCTATAGGGGTTCTACGTTTTTCGAAAGTTTTTTTAAACATTCTCAGCGAATTGTTTTTAAAATGAAAAATGCCCTTTATAAAAAGGGCATTCATCAATATTATTAGTCTTTTATGTAATCAATAAGACCAAAGATCCTGTTCGTAGTTGAATATTTTGTCTTTGATGTTATCACCTTCCAGCAAGGCAAGAATCGGATCCTTGATGTAGGAACGGATAACCCTGTTGGCTGCGTTATCAATAGTCGATTTGGTAATATAGCTGCTGAACATGCGGCTTTCAAATAATTCTTCCCAGGTTAAGCGGCTTTGACCCATATTCTTAGGGTTATACACCTCGTACTTGGTCAAGATGGGGCGCATGTCGGGGTAATATACCCAGAACATCACAATATTACCCAGTGACTGGCCATTAGGTAAGATCTTAGATTGAAGCGGGGCAATACCGAGAATGCGGCAGAACATCCTGCTGGACTCACGGTCAAACACCCATTCTTCTTTCATAGCTATCTTGGTAACGCCTTCCGAGTTGAAGCTTGCACGGGTAACCTTGTACTTTATGATCCTTGTAGGGTCAAGAGGATCGGTTACCGGTACCGTATCGTTCGTACCCTGGGTTTTCAGCGAAATATCGGCTGGAGACAAAGGCGTTGTAAACCTGTCATCCGCAAAAGCCGTTACCTGTCCGGTATTGACTGCTTTCAGGAGAATGTCTACAAACATCTGGCTACCATTATCGCTTTCTGCTTTATAGCGGAAGGTTTGATTCATCTTTTCGCGAAGATCAAGCTCTCTCCAAACTTTTTCAGCAAATAACGCATCATCCGCCCTCAGGTGCTCATAAACGAGCGGGGTACGAGCCATGATACTGCTTTTATCATATGCGTTGTCGTTGCGCAATGATTTTTTTACAACACTGTCAGACAGGCCCGAAGAATCCACTTCAATCGGCACATTGCCGTAAGGATTATAGGCCGGCGTCTGAGTATTGTTGGTTGTTGTTGTCGTCGGCTGAGTAGTAGTGGGCGGTGTTGAACCGGGTCTTCTCCGGCCAGTCCGCTGCGCGCTCACGTCTGCTGCCACTAATACAACCAGGCTAACAAACAAACAACTCTTTAAAGCAAAGCTTTTCATTATTACTCGGTTTATTTAATATAATATACCAATGATGGTAAATGCTTTCTTACTCCATCGGGTCCAACCGCATAGATTTCATCGATCATTACGGTTTTATTTGGCTTTAAATTGCCAAGAAGTTTACTTGCATCTGCACTCCAGGTGTTTCCCTGGCATTGAGCCTCGTCAACATACCCGCTTTCAGGATCGTCAGCACTGATCGTAAAGCTGGTCACTTTATAAGTAAGCTCAAAAGGAAAGTTCGGAGCAAATGCTGCTACACCGGCCTGTGCTCTAAACGCACCTGCAGGAACATTGGATCCACTCTCATACGGACCTACCTGGGCAACAGGCTTGGGTATGTTACGAACACGGAACTTTTGCCTGCCAGCGACTTTGCCTTTCGCGGATACTGTAATCCAGCATTCATCCGTTTGGCTGGTAACTCTTGCTGTATACGAGCTGCCATCTCTTTTAACGATAGAACCACCGCCTCCGGAGATTTCAACACCCAACGCTTCCGATCCACCGCCTGTAGCAGAGATCGTAACAGGGTTTTCAACACCAATATACAGTACGTTCATTTTGTCCAGGGCTATAGATGCAGCCGATTGACCAACCGTATATTCAATGGGTTTATCAACGGTCTGATCTTTTCCTTCCTGGTCCTTATATTTTATATGAACCATGATGGTATGCTTTCCAAGAGACTCGGAAGCTCTGACTTTCCGGTGAGCAGCACCGTCGCCGGTTATTTGCTCAGGAGTTCCATCGATCAGGATTTCCGGTAAAGCCGCTTTACTGAAAGCGCCAACACCGGCAGTGATTTCCATTTCATCACCGGGCATGATATAGCTGGAATTAGTCGCAGCAAATGCATTGTATGTATCAAAAATAACTTTAACTGCTCCAACACGATTATGACAGTATTCTACAATCTTGTTTTCAGAAGTCTTGATATCGTTCTGAAATTTACTGAGAATTGTTAAAGCGGCAACAGTAGGCACCATGTGAAAGTAAGCTCTTTCCCAGGTGCTATTTGATTTACTTACACCTTTTGGCACTTCAAGGTTCATCGGTAAATCCTTGCCGTGACTAAAAGCTGAATCAATGTTCGGGTCAACAGCCATGATATCGGTCTTAAAGGTGTTGAGCACTTTTAAAAGATCTTTGCCCTTTCCTTTATCTATCATCATCCGGGTAACGATATCAAGGTTATCGGCTTTGAAGCTCCTGCTGTCCACATCGCCTCCGCCTTTTTTGATGATATCATTTTTAATATCCTGGATATAGTTATATGCTTTGGCAGATACTTCCTGTACTGATTTTGCCCGGGGAAGCCAGATCCTCGCTTTCTCAGCAGAGATGGGATCCGTCAATTTTTCCTCCAGGGATTTCATGATTGCGACCGTAGACCCATTGACGGTGCCGTTGGTTGTCTCCAAGCTTTTATTGACCGTTTTAAAGGCATTCAAAATTTCAGCTGATACATTCAGTGCCAACAGGGCTGTCAACACCAAATACATCATGTTGATCATTTTCTGCCGGGGCTCGCGAGGTAAAGACATGACGATTTATGGTTTTAATTTTCAGGTAATGGTGACTTTTCAAAAATCACAGGATATACGGATTTTAAATAAACGAACTTCTTATCCTGTTATTAGTTTAGTTGCGACCCTGCATAGCGCTAAGCATATTGCCGTAAATACTATTCAGGCGGCCGAGGTTATTAGCCAGTAAAGCGATCTGGTCGTGTGCTTTCTTGGCGTCTGTAACGCTTCCTTCCATTGCCTGTGATGCATTTACCAAGTTGCTATAGAACTGGTTCATTGCTTTCAGATGGTTATTAGTATCCTGGAGCTCCAGTTCATATATTGTATTCAGAGAAGACAGGTTCTTGGTCAGTACCTGTACCTGCTCATGGAATTGTTTTGTACCATCAGCAGCTGCGTTAAAATGCTGGATGCTGCTGGCTGCGCCAACATAAGCATCTTTCATTTGTCCTAATGCAGTGGCTGCTTCACGTGTTTTAGCTGTGTAGTCACCAGTAGCGGCTACCACATCCGTGATATCAGACATTTTATCTACAGTTCCACCTAATTTCTTAAAGTTGTCACCCAGGCGACCGAGGTTAGCCGGGGTAATATCGGCATCGCGAAGCATATCTTCCATTTTAGTCAGCGCCGGGTTACCGCCACTGTTTCCTAAAGCGAGAGGAGTAACTTCAAATTTACCGGTACGAGCTTTCTCCACATCGGGGTGTTCGTTGATGTTGGGGAAATAACGTTGCCAATGTGGTTCTTCAGGAGGAGGCACCATGAAGGCCATCACTAAGAACACTAATACTTCTGACAAGAGACCTAATGTGATCATTTCATCAGCAGCAGGCCAGTGACGGATTTTAAAAAGCGCTCCGAGAATAACAACGGCAGCGAAAAATGCGAAAATAAAGTTGAGGACTACCTGGCCTCGTGAAGTTTTAAAGAACAGCATAATGGGTTCGTTTTATGAATGATTAATATTTAACAAAAACGATTTGGACTTAGAAAAAATTGTTGTCAAAAAGAAAAAAGAGGTCGCTGAGAAAAGACCTCTTAATAAAAAATTTAATCTCAGCGACGTCTTTGTGGAGCTGCGGGCAAGTCGATTACGTTACGGAATCCTATGTAAGATTTAGCTGAATCCTGGTACTCATATGTGCTAGTACCGCACTGTAGGTAATAACCAACATCTTTCCAGCTTCCACCGCGGATTATTTTACGCTTCATAAGCGGTAAGTCGTCATCTTTAGCGTTCCAGCGAACATCAGGGTTCATATCATGCTGGAAGTTTGTACGTCCTTCGTAATAGATAGATGATGTCCACTCTGCCACGTTCCCGGCCATGCAATACAGACCGAAATCGTTAGGCCAGTAAGCATCGGCGCGAACGGTGTAGAAACCACCATCCTCAGGATAGTTACCACGACCAGGTTTGAAGTTGGCCATCAAACATCCTTTTTTATTACGGAGATAATAGTTACCCCAGGGGAACATAGATTGTGAACGACCGCCACGGGCTGCATATTCCCATTGTGCTTCTGTAGGCAAACGGAAATCTGATTCCTGGACCCTGTTCTTTCCATCGAGCCATGAATTCAGGTAGTGTGTTCTCCATTCAGAGAAGGCTACAGCCTGTTTCCAGTTAACACCCACAACCGGGTAGTTACCAAAAGCGGGATGAGAGAAATAGCGTTTGGTCATCGGCTCATTGTAAGAATAAGCGAAGTCGCGAATCCAAACTAATGTATCGGGATAGATAGCAACGTCTTTTTTGATGATGAACTTGGAGCGGGGTTGACCTGCGTTGGCCCTGGCAGCCGCTTCTTTCAGATCAAACACTTCAGAATGATAGATGATCTTGCTGGGATCAATTTCTTTTTTCCCGAAGATCCTGTCATCCGGAGGCAGGATAAGATCTGTGCCGGCGAGGGCTTCAACTACTTTGGGGTCGTTCCATTTCAGAGTTTTCATTTTAACCCTGTCAACATACTCTATACCATCAGGACCGGCTTTTACATAGCCGAGCTTACGGGCAGCTACAGAATCACGAACCCAGAATACGAACTGGCGATACTCGTTGTTGGTGATTTCTGTTGCGTCCATCCAGAAGCCACTGATGGATACGGAACGGTTACGGGCACTAAATGCATAGGCTGGGTCCTCATCGCTGGGTCCCATATGGAAGGTTCCTTGAGGTATGTATACCATGCCCGGAGGCTTTGGCATTGAATACCTGTTACCCGGAGCAATTCCATGCACCTGACCGTCGTTAGGCAAGGAGCTTCCTCCTTTACCTTTGTTTCCCGATCCGCAGCTCGAAAGCATTATAATGCACACAAGTGCAAACAGGGAATAATAGGGGTTTTTCAGTTTCTTCATATACTTAGAGGGTATTGGGCAAATATAATATTTTGGTTTATTCGTCATCACAACGTTACTATTTATTTTTTTCTATTCAAATCGGGTTTTACGCAGTAAAATTTCAAACGGTAATTAGTTGATTTTATTGTTTTAACTGAAAATTAATTGCGGTTTTCAATGCCTGTCTATCAGTGACATAAAACGTTCAATTGAAGTAACAGGTTGCTGACAGACAAAATCTTTACACAGATAAATCAACGGAATATCCGTTGATTTTTTTCCCGCGAGCAGTGGAAACTCTTTCTTTTCTGTTTCCGACATCATTAAAACCCGATTAGGAATATATTGCTCAAACAGGTCATTCACCAGTTTTGAAT
>DASSFT010000115.1:0-3056 GCA_035694045.1 Chitinophagaceae bacterium | reverse complement strand
TAATCAGGTTTTGTAAGGGTATCGCTGCAACCCGTTTCGTTTAGAGCAATTAAAGTAACCGAATAGGTCCCGGCAACTGTATAAATGTGGACCGGGTTGGCATCGGTACTCGTGGCCCCATCTCCAAAATTCCATAGATAGGTATTGTTACCGGTTGTCTGGTTTATAAAGTTTGCTGTAAAAGGAACTGTACAGTATTGCGTTTGATTCGCGGAAAAATCTGTGGCAGGCCCTGGCCGCACGGTAATGGCTTTGATAATTGAATCCATGCAACCGCTGAAAGTATTTACCAGTTTTATGGTGAAGATGCCAGCTGATGTATATTTTTTTACGGGGTTGATTTCCGTGGAGCTTGTGCCGTCTCCAAAATCCCAATGTGATGCAATGGGGACCGGGGTGGTTGTATTCGTGATGGTGAAGGGCTGATCCAAGCAAACACTATCGGGGCTGTTGAACTGAGAATTAATGGCACCTATGCTGATAAGGTTGGTCTTTACCAGCGTATCACGGCAACCCAATGCGCTTTCAGTTACCAGTGTGACCGAATAAGTGCCTGCAGAATAAACGTGGACAGGGTTGGCAAGGTTCGAACCGGTTCCGTCACCAAAGTCCCAGGTAAAATTCAATGAGCCGCCACCTGTAGAAGTATTCGTGAAACTGATCGTTGCAGGAACGCTGCACTGTGCCGGGCTGGTGTTGGTAAACCCGGCCCTCACTCCATCTGTAACGTCGATATACTGTGGGTGGCTTAATAACTTAAAGCAGCCGTTTGAATTGGTGATCTTTAATGTCACCGTGAAATTGCCGGACGTAGTATAGACATGTTGTGGATTGCGTAGAGCGGAGACAGCGCCATCACCAAAATCCCAGAGCCAGCTACTAATGGTGCCGTTTGGTGAAGTACTTAAATCGGTAAACTGGACGGGAAAAGGGAAACATCCTGATGTATCGGAAGCGATAAAGTTTACGACTGGTGCGGCAAAAACGGTAATGTACTGGCTTTTTACTATTGAATCTGCACTGATACCGTTTCTCACGACCAGCTTGACAGTATAAGTCCCGCCATTAAAGTAAGTGGTGGAAGGGTTTTGTAAAAAAGAGATCACGCCATTACCAAGGTCCCATTTCCATTGTGTAGGATTGCCGGTGGATTGATCAGTAAACTGAACGACAATGGGTGAGCATCCTGCAAGCGGAGTGGCGGTGAATGCAGCGGAAAGCTGGGCAGATAACCGACATTGCAATAGCAGGGTGATTATCGTGAAGATAATCTTTCGATGATAAACAGTACCGGCAGACATAGGGAGCCTGATTCGGAATTGATTTTACAAATGGATCAGTGGTGATACCTGTAATTGCAAGCACGCTATACATTGCTGTATGAAAAACCAAGTACAATATTGGGCTGCATTGAGGACCCATCAAAACAAAACGTTCCATTTCTGGACAAGATTTATAATAGTATACCCGTCGCTAATGAATTTTGAATTACGGGCAATTAACGGATTTTTCCAGGGATAGAACATCAACGCGTTTGATAAGAGGATCTTCTTTTGGTAAATAAACCCTTAGGGCTATAAAGAAGAGGCCGCGGGGCGGAGGCAACCAATTACTTTCTTTATCCCGCCCTGGCGATTCTCTTTGGAGATAGATTGTTAGACCGCCATCTGCATCTTTTGTCAACCGCGAGAACAGCGGTGAATGTATGAGATACCTGCGTACCGGGTCGCTTTTACGGATGTGACCCGACAACCGGTAAGTTGTCAGGCTCCAGAAAACATTTAGTGGCCAGTAATCTTTATCGAATTTTAATACATAGCGATATTTGCTGCCATCCAGGTATTCAGAATCCGAATCCTTTTTATAAGCAGTGTAAAGCGGAATGTCTATGTAGACAGGTGTATCCATGCTGCCGGGGAAAGGGTGAAATAAAAGAGGAAGAAGTATAAAAATACCTCTCCCTTTCGAAACCGTGAATCTACCCAATCAGGTTATCTGAAAATAATATTGCGTATAATCGGCGGTCGTATAAAGTTATTCCGGCATTTGCTGGTATCAGAAACTCTTCTTTTTGTTTTTCCTTCCCGTCGTATTCCTGTAAATCTCGATAATCGAAAAACTTATTAGACATATATAGATCAAAGCCGGGCTCATAACTTCTTGCTGGAATCTCGGTAAAACTATTTATACTCAGGGCGTAAAGCAAGCGGAGACGACTGTTCATCGGGAACTCTTATAAAATTTTGCCCATTCATGTCAGAACAATTGTTCAGGGAGACCCATTATCGTGGTTAGCTGATTGTTTTTAGTTAACTGCTGCACGATCATAAAGACAAGGCCCGTTTTTATAATATGAGGCGGATTGTAACCTCAAAAAATAGTATTCCCAGGCTTCTCACTGTATATTCAAATCGTGAAATTAACAGGGTCTGTCTCATATTCAATCAGCACATAAAAAGCGTACCCTATGTTTTTTCAAATTTCAAAAAAAATGAATTCATCCCCCTTCATAAAACAAGAGCCACTATCAGTAAACAAGTTTATCAGGACGGAGTAAACCATAGTGTGACGACAGCAATCAAGGCTGTGTATTTCTATATGCAGCCTTTTTAAATGCCTTGAACTAGCGATGCTGACGTCTTCAATATATTTTTCGTACCAAAAATTTGTATCTATGAACCTATCAGATGTAAAGACCAGTTTATCAGATTCCATTACAATGGTGGAGAGTAAACTGAAGGATTCCTTTTCTTTCCTGAAGGATATGAAGGAAGCCAGTATCGAAAAGGTCAATAAACTGGTCAACGATATTCTTGGGTTGGCCCCGTTGATCGAAACCACCGGCTTCAACATGAGGGAAGTAAGCGTAGACATGGGCATTCCGCCCGGCATCAGTATTTCTTTTATCAAGGAAAGGGATGTAGATGCGGAAACTATCCATCAATTATTGGAGGAAAACAAAGACAAGGAGATCCTTAAACTCATTATCCGCGGGTTGCAAAAAGCGGACTCACTGCAGAAAGGAATGAACCTGTCCCATTATTTATTCCGTGGCC
>DASSFT010000114.1:0-3024 GCA_035694045.1 Chitinophagaceae bacterium | reverse complement strand
AAAACAAAATACTATGTATCGGGTTCTTATTTTTATAACCAGGGCATAGTGAAGAACACCGATTTCCGCAGGTATAGCTTCCGTGCAAATATTGACCAGACATTGAACCAGTGGGCATCCTTTAATATTGGATTGAATTATATCAACAGTTCATCTAACGAAAAACCAGACGGTAATTCGTTTTATTCTCCCATGAATTCGGTAACCATCATTGGCAACTTTCATAATATCTGGCAGAGAGATGTGGCCGGTAACCTGATGGCAGTTGGGGAAAGAGGACGCGTCAATCCTGTTTCAGTTATTGAAGACTTCAAACAGGCAGAGGAGACAAACAGGATCATCAGTAATCTTGGGGTGAAATTAAAACCATTCAAAGGATTCACCGTTGATTATACGTTGGGTATCGATAATTACGCACAAAACGGTACGACTTATATGCCTCCTTTTGCGTATAATGTCAATACAGCATTCTTTGGTGGTGCTGCAAGCCTCGACCCAACATTGAATGGTTATACAAGTACCGGTAACAATTATTTTTTCCAGATCAACAATGAGTTGAATGCGACCTACCAGTTCAACATAAATCCAAATATCGGTTCTACAACACAGGTAGGTTACTCCGTGCAGTATGAAAAGAATCGTTATGCACTGGTGCAGGGCAGGGGATTGGCACCTATTGTGCAGACAGTTGCTGGCGCCAGCACTGTACTTCCTTCCGTAGACGACAGGAGTGAATTATCAGTTTCAGGAGCTTACCTGCAACAAAATTTTAAATTCAAAAATCAGTTTTTCATTACTGGTGCTGTTAGGCTTGATGGTTCATCTGTATTTGGTGAAAGCGAACGCAACCAGGTATACATTAAGGCCAATGGAAGTTATATCCTCTCCGAATCGGGTTTTTGGAAGGAAAGCATGCCCTGGTGGAATTTCCTCAAGCTCCGTGTGGCCTATGGCCAATCCGGTAATCTTACCGGTATAACGGCTTACCAACGTTTTAATTCCTATACACCTAATTCATTTCTCAGTAGGTCGGCGCTTACATCCAGTACCGTGTTGACAAATGAGAATATCAAACCGGAAAGACAAAATGAACTGGAGATCGGTACCGACATGTCATTTGCAAAGGATCGAATAGCATTGACCTTTAACTGGTACAATAAGAAAGTGGACGACCTGATCATTAGTCGCGTGATCGCACCTACCAATGGTTTCTCCAGCCGTCTCGATAACCTGGGCTCGCTGGAAAACAAAGGATTTGAAATTTTATTAAGAGGGTCGCCTGTTGTGAAGAAAGATCTGCGCTGGGATATAACAGTGCTGTACAATCATAACAGGAATAAGGTACTTGAAGTAGGTCCCGCACTGACACTGTTAAGTACGAATGCTGGTGCACCGGTAGCTTTGCTGGAAGGATATCCTGTCGGTATTTTTTATGGAACTTTCTTTGCCATGGATGCGAATGGAAACCAGGTGAAGAATACGGCCGGTATTCCACAGATAGAAAAGGGTACACAGAACTCGCCGATATCGTATACACCCCAACGAGATGTCAACGGGTTGCCGACTGGCACTACTTTAAGAAAAGTGATTGGCGATCCTAATCCCGATTGGACAGGTTCTATCACGAATGAACTAAGCTACAAACGCTTTAACCTGAGTATACAGTTCGATGCGGTGCAAGGCGTGGATGTGTTCAATGCTGATTTCAGGACAAGACAGGGTGTAGGTAATGGCAAGATTGCCGAACAGGAACACAATGGCCAGATACCACGTGGCTATATCCTGGGTGTTTACCAGATCGAACAATGGCGCGTGGATGATGGATCGTTTGTCAAGCTTCGCGAGATTGCGTTGAGCTACAATTTCGGAAAACTGAAATTCTTCAGGGATCTTACTGTTGGTCTCAGCGGACGCAACCTTATCTCCTGGGATAATTATGATGGTTATGATCCCGAGGTTAATTCCGGCGGACAAAGCACGATCCTGCGAAATATTGAATTTGGATCTGTTCCCATTCCAAGAACATTCCGTCTGGGTGTATCAGCAAAATTCTAACCTTCTAAATCAGTAGTATGAAAAAGCAATTATTTAAAATATCAATATATGGAGCGGCAGTTGTCCTGTTGTTGTCCCAGGCATCCTGTAAAAAGAACTACAGCAATCCAAATGCTGCCGGCAGTGACCAGGCATTCAGCACACAAGCTGGTATGACCGGTGTAGCCAATGGGCTGCAACGGATCTATACCGCCGGTCGCGCAAGCAATTTATATAACCGTGTTACGATAAACGGCCTGGTAACAAAAGAACTGACGGTATTGAACCAGGGTAATACCGGCGAATACCAGCTGCAATTGGGCGGTGGCTCTGTTGATGGCACCAATACCCTGATGGCCGGGTTGTGGACTACAAGCAATAAGATCATCTACGATGCTGACAAGGTGATCAATGCAGCGCAGGGACTGCCTGATAAAAACTATGCAAGCGGTTTGATCGGTTATGCAACCATATTTAAAGCCCTGGCTATTGGCGATATGGCTATGTTTTGGGAAAAGGTTCCGGAAGGGATCGGCGTTAATGTGAATTTCATTGACAGGGTACAGGGATTTAATAAAGCGATAACGGCTATCGATAATGCGTTGACCGCAATAAATGCAAATCCCATTTCCTCAACATTCCTGTTAAACATTCCGGCAGGCATCAGTATCCCCAACACGTTGCATGCATTAAAGGCAAGATTTTCTTTGTATGCCGGGAACTATGCCAACGCCCTTGCGGAAGCTAACCTGGCAAGCCTGACAACAAAGTCCACATTTAATTTTACCACAGTCAATCTCAACCCGATCTTTGAAACAACTACATCAACCAACAATGTGACCGGTGTTGCGAATATCACCACGCTCAGTTTGCCCGCAGGTTTGCAGCCGGATGCTGGGGATAAACGATTACCGTTTTACACCACATCCGCCTATGCATCCAAAGTGCTGGGTTTCGGTGCTGCAACAACCACACCCTGGCCGGTATACC
>DASSFT010000113.1:0-3347 GCA_035694045.1 Chitinophagaceae bacterium | reverse complement strand
GGCCGGATATTCAGCTATTTTTCTTTCCTCGCTATCCTGATTGCCTGCCTGGGAATATTGGGTTTATCGCTTTATTCCATCCAACAACGAATTAAAGAGATTGGAATAAGAAAAGTTTTAGGAGCGAGTGTCGCGCGGATCACGTCCGAACTGGTAAAAGATTTTTTAAAACCTGTTTTGATCGCCGCGATCATCGCATTTCCGATAGCCTGGTATGCTATGGATAAATGGTTACAGGATTTTGCGTACCGGACAAATATTGGCTGGTGGATATTCATTACTGCTGGATTCCTTGCAATAATAATTGCGTTGATAACAGTCGGTATCCAGGCAGTCAGGGCGGCGATCGCCAATCCTGTAAAGTCGCTGCGAAACGAATGAATTAAACGAATAAGAAACATTTATGATAAAGAACTATTTCAAGATAGCCTGGAGAAACATAGTTCGGCAGAAAGGTTATTCGGCGATCAATATCGTCGGACTGGCAATTGGCATCGCTGCGTGTGTACTGATTCTTCAGTATGTGTCATTTGAGTTAAGCTATGAGAACTTCCAGGCAAATAAGGATCGCATCTATCGTGTCAGGCAGGACAGGTATGACAATGGCAAATTGAGCACACAGTGGGTTTCGGGTGCTTATGCAGTGGGCAACTCTTTTAAGGATGCTATTCCCGAAATAGAAGACTACGTAAAGGTCCTTCAGCGGGACAAAGTAGTCACTGAAGTCAACAACCAGCCCGTAGAAATAAAAAAAGTTTTTTTTGCAAGCGGTTCTTTCTTCCGCATATTTACTTACCCGGTTATCTCCGGCAACGCTGATAAGGCGTTGACTGAGCCCTTTACAGCAGCTATTTCGGAATCGACCGCCCGCAGGCTGTATGGCACCGCAAATGCTGTCGGCAAAAGGCTTACCCTGAATCGCCGAAGGGACTACACTATTACAGCGGTATATAAGGACGTGCCGAATAATACACAACTTAAACCAGACATTCTCCTATCTTATGAAACATTTAAAAAAATTGTCGGCCCGGATAACAATCCCGATGCCGCCTGGCTATGGGATGGCTGCCTCACTTACCTGTTGCTGCGAAAAAACGTCAATCCTGCCGCAGTAGAAAAGAAATTCATCCCTGTTGTTGACAAGTTCACCGGCGCGGACATGAAGAAATATAATTCGGCAGTCGTCTATTCTTTGCAGCCCCTGACAGATATTCACCTGTATTCACATTATATGACCGAGCCGGAAGCAAATGGCGATGGCAAGACGGTTTATTTATTATTGGGCATTGCGTTTTTCATTGCAGTCATTGCCTGGGTCAACTATATCAACCTTGCTACAGCCCGTGCTGTGAACCGTGCAAAGGAAGTGGGGATTCGAAAAACAGTCGGTTCGCAAAAAAGACAACTTATCATCCAGTTTCTTTCAGAGTCTGCATTGCTCAATGCGTTTGCCCTGATCCTTGGGCTGGTTATCGTCAGCCTGGCCATACCCGGATTCAACAAGCTTTCAGGTCAGCATCTTTCTTTGTCACTGTTCAGCAAAACTACTTTCTGGCTCGCTCTCGCTGGTTTATTTATCGTTGGCGTTTTCTTCTCCGGGCTTTATCCCGCTTTTGTGCTATCCTCTTTCAGGCCGATCGATGTATTGAAAGGAAAGATGACGGCTACTACAAAAGGAGCTTTGTTGAGAAAAGGCCTGGTTGTCTTTCAATTCACGGCTTCGTTGTTTTTATTAATTGGAACATTGACGGTATATCAGCAGATACAATACATGCGAAAACAGTCGCTCGGCATTAATATCGACCAGACATTAGTGGTGCGTGCGCCCATTGTCGTTACGGATTCTACTTATATCCGGAGCATGAATGCATTGAAAGACGAATTGAACGGGCAAACATCGGTAAAAGGCGTGGCAATTTCGGGAAGTATTCCTGGTGAATCGGTAGATTGGAATGCGGGAGGTATAAAACTTGTCGGAACCGATGAGAACACGCAAAAGCAATACCGGGTCATCGGCATGGACTATGACTACATGAAGCTGTATGGGATCAAACTGATAGCAGGCCGGGGCTTTTCAAAAGATTATGGAACGGATGAGAATTCTGTTGTCTTCAATAAAAGAGGGTTTGAACAGTTGGGCCTTAGCAAACCGGAAGACGCTGTCGGTAAAAAAATTGATTTCTGGGGACAGCAGTATACTATCATTGGTGTTTCGGAAAATTTTCATCAGCAATCACTGAGAGAATCGTTCGAGCCGCTGATATTC
The DNA here is from genome assembly GCA_035694045.1 of Chitinophagaceae bacterium. Lineage (GTDB taxonomy): Bacteria > Bacteroidota > Bacteroidia > Chitinophagales > Chitinophagaceae > VBAT01. The sequence goes on along the minus strand of DASSFT010000113.1, from coordinate 1,081 downwards.
CGGCTGATCCCTGATATCAGGGGTTATTTATCTGTTAGAACTCCGGCTTCAAAAGCAGCGCAAACAATCAGCCAGGTCAGGAGCAGCTGGGATAAATTCTTCCCCGGCAACACATTTGAATATTTTTTCCTTGATGATCACTTTGATGAACAGTATAAAGCTGATCAGCGATTTGGCCAGGTGTTCGGTTTGTTTACGTCACTGGCTATTCTCGTTGCCTGCCTCGGTTTGTTTGGACTGGCCTCGTTCACGACTTTACAACGTACCAAGGAGATTGGTATCCGTAAAGTGCTGGGCGCTTCTGTGCCACGGATATTGAAGTTACTATATCAGGAATTTGCAATCCTGCTTCTCATTGCCTTTGTCATCGCGGTGCCGGTTGCCTGGTTTACTCTTGGCGACTGGTTGCAAGGCTATGCATTCAGGATAAATATACACTGGTCTTATTTTGCTATACCATTTGTAACGATACTGGTTATCGCATTGCTGACAGTAAGCTTTCAATCCATCAGGGCGGCGATCGCCAATCCTGTGAAATCGTTGCGAACGGAATAGTGAATGGTGAATGGTGAGTGGTGAGTTTGGAGCTTACGTCTGAGACGGGTACTCTATTTGACACGATCGTTGACGAATTAAATAGTAAGCTATGTTCAGAAATTATTTAAAAACAGCTTTCCGTAACCTGGATAAAAACAAACTTTATTCAGGCATCAACATAATCGGGCTGACAACCGCCCTGGCGGCCTGTTTGCTCATCGGCGTTTTTATCATTCATGAACTAAGCTATGATAAGTTTAATAAGAACACTGACCGTATTGTTCGCGTGACTATGGAATACAAAAGCGCGGAAACAGTCAACACTACCGCGTCTACCGGCACAAAAGTGGGTCCCCAGTTCAAACGCACATTTCCCGGGGTAGAAGAATTTGCAAGGACATTTTTATCCCACAATACAATTAAAATAGATAATAAGATTTTTGAGGAACCTCGCATTCTCTATGCGGACCCGGCTTTTTTTAAAATATTCTCCTTTCACCTGTTGCAGGGTGATGTATCGACAGCATTAGATGCCCCTGACAAA
>DASSFT010000112.1:0-5337 GCA_035694045.1 Chitinophagaceae bacterium | reverse complement strand
AAAGTATCTGGGAACACCTGAATAACAAATTGCAGCTGTCCGGAAGCAGGATGAACAGATACGATCTATACAAGGCGATGCAGGAAAAAGGTTTGGGCGAAGAATTGTATACAGGCATATTGAACGTCCTGCAGGAGTGTGAAACGGCTATGTTTACAAAAGCTGAACTGGGAACTGATAAGGAGGAGTTGTTGAACAGAACGAGACTCCTACTCAGTAAAATCTAAGAACCAAATAGCAAGAACCAAATAAATTCGAAACCTTAAGCACGAATCCCGATAAATATCGGGACGAGAAATCGAAACTTGGGAAGATGCTGGTTTCCTATTAAACCTTTGAATTTTGTTTTAGCAAGAACGATCTTTCAGAGCTCTTGATTCTGATAATTTAAGAGCTTCCTACCTGGACTTCGGATGCTCCCTATCCAATTTCGGATTTAGTATTTAAATATTCGTGCTTTTTTGGTTCTTGGTGCTTGGTTCTTGGTTCTTTTTTCGTAGTTCGCTGACTCACTCGGAGTACTTATATCCAACTCCTCTTACAGAATGAAAATATTTCGGATTCCTACTGTCTTCTTCGAAATATTTCCTGAAGTTCAAAATGAAATTATCGATTGTACGTGTAGTAGGATATACGTTGTAGCCCCAGACTGCCTGTAGTATTTTTTCCCGGGGCACCACTTCATTTTTATTCTCGATCAGCAATTTGAGTAACATGGTTTCCTTTTTACTCAGCTGTATTTTCTGCCCGTTCCTGGTGGAAGCTTCCTGGGCCTTAAAGTCAATTACATTGTCTCCAAACGAATAGCTATTTCCGAGAGAAGATTTATCCTGGAGCTTTTTATTTTTATCGATCAGTTTATGCACCCTCAACAGGAGTTCTTCCAGGTTGAAAGGTTTGGTGAGATAGTCGTCAGCCCCTTTTTTCAAACCCAGCACCCGGTCCGCACTGCTGTTCTTCGCACTGAGAATAAGAATAGGGACTTCGTTATTACTGATACGTACCGTTTCGGTAACACTGATCCCATCCATTTCCGGCAGCATTACATCGAGGATGATCAGGTCAAAATATTCTGAACCGACTGCATTGAGGGCAGCGGCGCCATCATAGGCCGACGTCACATTGTATCCTTCCAGTTCCAGATTAAGCTTCAACGCTTCGTGGAGGTTCTCTTCATCTTCAACCAGCAGAATGGACGGGTGTCTTTCTTCACTCATAGTTTAAATGTCACTGTAAAAATACTGCCGCGGGGTATATTGTTTGTCACCAATATGTCCGCATTGTGGTCATGGGCTATCTTGTTGCAAAGATACAAACCCAGGCCTGTCCCCTGTGTTTTGCGGGTAGCCTCATTGCCTATGCGGTAGAATTTGCTGAATACTTTTTTCTTTTCATCGTCATTTATGCCGGGACCTTCGTCTGCGATATTCAGTACCAGCGATCCGTTTTCTTTTTTCAGTACAGCCGTGACCGGGGTCTCTTTGGGTGAATATTTTACCGCGTTTTCCAACAGGTTATTGATCAGGATTTGCAAAAGGAGGGGATCACCCTTTACATCAGTGCCCTGTTGAATTTCTGATTTGAAGACCCGTTCCGGGAATCGCGACCTGAAGTCCTGGATGCAATCCTTCAGCATATCGGAAAGGTCCATTTCCTCCTTCGAAAACTTATATCCCCCGCCTTCCAGTTGAGATGCTACCAGGATATTATTAGTGAGAAAATTTAGCCGCGAAGTTTCTTTCAGCATGACGGCAATCAGCTTTTTTTGTTTCTCGGCATCCAGCGAATATTTCTGGATGGTCTCAAGGTTCAGCCTGACCACCGAGATCGGCGTCTTAAGTTCGTGTGTAACAGCCATCATAAAATTCTGTTGCTGCTGCTGCACATAAAACTGCCGGCGTACATAACGGTATACCAGTGCGGCGCCCACGCAGATCAGTAGGAGGAATATGCTTCCTTCCCCGACGTATTTTGCATTATTCTTACGATGGTCTCTATTGATCCTTTGCAATTCTGCGGCATAGAGGGCGGGAACAGAAGCGCTGTCAGCAACAGTCCTCAGTTCACTGACCCTAAGCTCTCTCATCTTATCATTCTGTTTTTCCAATGTAATAAACCACCATACCAGTGCAGCGACGATGTAGATAAGAAGCGTCCAGTATAGAATGGTAGCCCGGCGTAGTTTTCGTCTTACATCTTTTTTGAGCATGTCATTATTGCTTTTCTACCCGAATACCGACATCATAAACGTTTTGAAGGGGATTTTCACGCATTATCTGTTCGACGGTGAATTTGTAGAGCCCGGCCTTTAAATTTGGAGGACTCTCGAGGAGACTGATCCTGTGTTCATAGATATCGTCCATTCCTGTAGCCAGCCATTTGCCGTCTTTGCTGGCAAGTGGCAGATCCAGCTGAAATTTCTGGGCGGTATCCTGGCCTGGTCCCTGGATATAAAGATTGATATAGATATTCCTGTAATGATATTTTTCGTTGTGCCGTAATATCAGAAGGGGTTGATAAGCAGAGTTGGTGTCTTTGATAATAAATTCAAATGTGGGGCGGAAACTATTGTACCAGGCATGACCGGGAACAGGGAGGCTCTTTTCATACAGGTCAACGGTAGTACAGGAAAAAAAACACAGGAAACAGGAGACAGACAGGAAAAAAGTTATTTTCAATAGCTTCATACCGCAAAGATATAATGTCGGATTGATTGTGGATTTGTTGAAACGGTTAACCGCCTGATCCCGTCTTACAGCACATTCAACACCTGTTCTTTCGCCTTTTCCAGTTCATCTTTCATCATGACCACAAATTTCTGGATCGTTGAATCGTAGGCCTTGGAGCCGGTAGTATTTATTTCACGGCCTATTTCCTGTAAAACAAAAGAAAGTTTTTTGCCTTTTGATTCGTCGGCTTCGTTCATTAACGAATGAAAGTAATCGCAGTGATTTTTCAGCCGCACCTGTTCTTCGCTGATATCGATCTTTTCGATATAATAAATGAGCTCCTGTTCCAGGCGGTTGCCATCATAATTTTCTTTGCCCACATTCTCCTCAAGCAACCGGGTGATGCCCTCGCGGATCTTTTGCTTGCGGAGCGGTTCCAGTTTTATTACTTCATCCTGCTGTTTTGAAATATTGTTGATGCGATTAGCAAGATCTTCCTCCAACGACCGGCCTTCATCGAGGCGGTGAATGTTGAGATCTTCAATAGCGGCAAGTAAAACCCTTTTAAAATCTTCCCAATCGGTGTCAGAGAGAGTTTCACTGCTGGGTGTAATGACTTCAGGCAGTTTCACCAACGTGCTCAGGATATGAGAAGGATCGAGTTTGAGCTCTGCTGAAAGATCTGCAAGTGGTTTATAATACGCTTTAGCCAGGTCGGTGTTTATCGTAACGGGCTTGGCCGTACCGGTGTCTTTTAAACTGACAGTGCAGTCAACACTGCCGCGAATAAGCTTTTCGGAAAGTATCCTGCGTATATCGAACTCGAAAGGTTTGAGAACAGAGGGGAGTTTTAATGATAATTCAAATTGCTTTCCGTTCAGTGACTTGATATCAACCAAAAAAGTTTTATCGCCTACACTCCTTTCAGCTCTTCCAAAACCCGTCATTGATTTAAGCATGGATATTTATTTAGATGGGTAAAGGTATCTTAATTATTGTATAACCCAATTCCGGGTAGTGCATTTCTCGCCAAGGCGCAAAGACCTTGCTTCGCCGAAGCTACGCGAAGGCACAGCGCAACGAGGTGCATTGGCTTCTCTTGCGATTTGCCACAGATTCACGGAAGAAAAAGGAAATCATCCCTGTATCCGTGGGAACTCTTCTTCTTTAAACCTTTCAACCATTAAACCATTAAACCTTTAAACCTTTAAACCATTAATCCGTGTATCCGTGGCGATTCCTTCAAATGATGGTTTTGCGCAGGTAAAAACAAAGGGCTAAATAAACAGATAAATTGAAGCGGGGAAGAACGTATAAAAACAAAAACCCCCTCGAGGAATCGAAGGGATCATTTATATGGATGGGTTAGTAAGTACAGGAAATGAAATTTCCTTCCACAATATTAAATATAATTTTTACTAACAAAAAAAAAAATTGGTAAAATTTTATTCACATTTTAATAGGGCTATGGGTGTATTTCAATAGATCAATTCAATTATCACGTTCAATATCTATCATTTTCATGATGACTCATGGATCACTTCATTTTTTTATCAGCATGAAACCCTTGCGTGGCAAGCGTTTCATTGAAGGCTACATATTCACGAGTATATTATGATATGCAATTACCAGATCAATGCCGATTGAGAATTCGATAATGCCCGGTTATTATCAGTTGAAATGGGTGTTAAAAAAAAATTTAGCGCCGGGTACCAAAAGCAGCTTTTTTAATAATTCAACGGCCAATTCATCGCTTAGTACCTTTACACAAATTTGTTTGTATGCGTTTTGAAAAGCCTGTGTCACTTCAACAAATCGCCGAGTTGATCGGTGCTGAACTGATCGGAAATATCGCCGCCTCGGCAACCGGCATCAATGAAATTCATAAGGTGGAACAGGGTGACCTGGCATTCGTGGATCATCCGAAGTACTACGATACATGCCTCCAGTCGTCTGCAAGCTTTATAATTATCAACAAGAAGGTGGATTTTCCCAAGGGAAAAGCTTTATTGATCGTAGAAGAGCCATTTGAAGCTTATTTGAAGATTGTTGATCATTTCAGACCCTTTCGTCCTTCACTAAAGACGATCAGTGATACAGCAGTCATTGGACAGGAAACCGTGGTGATGCCCAATGCTTATATTGGCAGTCATGTAACGATTGGGAATAATTGTATCATTTATCCAAATGTGACCATACTTGATCACGTGGTTATCGGTGACAATGTGATTATCCAGCCAGGAACAGTGATCGGCAGTGATGCTTTCTACTACAACAAGAAAACAAACCGGGACATACATTATAAAAAAATGAAGAGTTGTGGCCGTGTTCTTATCGGGAACGATGTGGAGATCGGTGCCAATTGTACGATCGATCGCGGAGTAACAGGAGATACCGTAATAGGCACGGGAACCAAGATTGATAATCTTGTTCATATTGGTCACGATACGGTCGTTGGAAAAAATTGCCTGTTTGCCGCACAGGTAGGTATTGCGGGCGCAGTAACTATTGAAGACAATGTGATCCTTTGGGGACAGGTTGGTGTAAGCAAAACTCTTACGATCGGGGAAGGAGCCATTGTATATGCACAAAGCGGCGTCAAGGATTCGATCGAAGGCAAAAAGGTCTATTTCGGATCCCCGGTCGAAGACGCCCGTGAAAAGATGAA
>DASSFT010000111.1:0-2362 GCA_035694045.1 Chitinophagaceae bacterium | reverse complement strand
CATTGAATGCCTTAATGGTTATCGCTTAAAAGAGAAATTGCCCTCCAACCTGTTGGAGTTTACAGTGCCTCTTGGCATACCTGAAGTTGTCAAAGAAGGTCATGATATTACGATTGTTTCCTATGGTTCCGTTCTCCGCATTATCCAGGATGTGGCAGCAATGTTTGAAGAGCAGGGGATAAGTTGCGAGATCATTGATGTTCAGACCCTGCTGCCATTTGATCTGGATCATAAAATCCTTGAATCTCTCAAAAAAACCAGTCGTATCGTCTTCATCGATGAAGATGTTCCCGGTGGTGCAGCCGCATATATGTACAATAAAGTAATGGAAGAACAGGGTGGTTATAAATACCTTGACGCTACACCGCGAACTATTACGGGCAAAGCTCACCGCCCCGGCTACGGCAGTGATGGAGACTATTTCGGCAAACCCAATGCGGAAGAAATTGAAACCGTTATCAAAGAAATCATGGCCGAATAAAATCCCTTTGACTATAGGGTAATTCCAGCAAATTTTTTAATTTCGAGAGACCACCACCATTAAACTTTTTGATATGTGTCGCGTTTTTCGTGCATCCTTTCTGTGCCTTACAAGCCTTATTTTTTCTTTCCATGGTTTTTCACAAACAGATTTTTCGGGAAATATAAATGCCTGGAAAACCCTTTTCCCCAAAGAGGATGTGATCGCCGTGTCCTTTAAAGAAACTGTAACCTTTTCATTAAATCCCAACCCTAAACCCGGTGAAGGCAGCGTCAAAGCCAATGTGCTGAACGAATTGACCTTGGTCCCGGTAAAAGATTTTTTAAAGTACGAGGATGGTTTATTTTATAACGAGGAGATATCTGTCGACAATATAAAAGCAATTAACCCCAAAGGAAAGGAAATAATTATCCAGAAACTTTGTGGTCCTTATAAGAGTAATGAAATATTTCACAGCGATTCGAGAGTCTGTTCAATTGCCTTCCCGTTGGAAGAAAAAGGAAAAAGCTTCACTTTCCGTTATGAAGACAATTATCGCGACGTGAAATACCTCACCTCTTTTTATTTCAATCATTATATACCCGTAGTGGAAAGAAAAGTCGAGTTCGATATCCCGTCATGGCTGGACGTTGACCTGCGTGAGTTCAATTTTAAGAGTAACAATATCGAAAAAACAACTAACCGGGAAGGTGATATTACCAAAACTGTGTTCACGATTAAAAACGTTCCGGCATTCCAGCAGGAGCCTTCGTCTCCCAACCATGCGCTTAGCAACCCACACGTGATATGTGTGAGTAAGGCCTACACACAGGACGGCGCGAGAAAAGTATTGTTTGAGTCAGTAAAGGACCTTTATGGGTGGTACAGCACGGTTTGTTCCGACATCGGTAACAATCCTAATGAACTAAAAAGCCGCGTGGCCGCATTAACTGAAGGCAAAAAAACGGACGTTGAAAAGATAGAATCTATTTTTTACTGGGTGCAGGATAATATCCGGTATATCGCTTTTGAGAACGGTATCATGGGATTTAAACCAGATGCTGCGCAAAATGTTTTGAAAAATAAATATGGCGATTGCAAAGGCAAAGCCAACCTGCTAAAAGAAATGCTCAAGCTGGCAGGATATGATGCACGTCTCACCTGGATCGGGACTTCCGATCTTCCTTATGATTATACTTTACCGTCTTTGGCCGTAGATAATCATATGATCTGTACGGTTATCCTGAACGGAAAGAAGTATTACCTCGACGGTACCGAATCATTTATCGCGTTGAATGATTATGCGCAGCGTATCCAGGGGAAACAGGTACTGATCGAAGACGGTAAGAACTATATCCTTGACCGCATCCCCGATTTTCCCGCGGAAAGAAACAAAGTAAAAAAGACCATTCGCATCAGTCTCGACAATGATATCGTAAAAGGAACCGCTGCCACAGAGTATAACGGCGAATCCAAGATCATGCTGCAGGCAGTGTATACCTCCATCCGCAATGAGGACAAAACGGAAGCTTTGTCCAATCTTCTCAAACGCGGGGATGACAATGTCATTGTCACCAATGTACAGTCACCTGATTTCAAAGAAAGACAAAAGCCGATCACCGTCAACTATGAGTTTAAAGCCAGTAACCAGGTAAAAAAAGCAGGCAACGAGATCTATGTGGTGATGGACTGGGACAAGGAATTTTCCAGCCTTGAGTTTGACAAGGAGAGAAAGAATGATTTCGAGTTTAATTATAAATACAATTATGCCATCCAGACCGAGCTAACGATACCGGAAGGATATAAAGTAGACTATCTGCCGGCTGCCTTCAAAAAAACTACGCCTTATTATTCATTTGAAGGCTCGTATGCCAACAAAGGAAAAAGTATTGTATACAATAA